>CAYGGB010000026.1:0-8952 GCA_964349295.1 uncultured Candidatus Peribacteria bacterium
ACCCGTGACCCCATCCTTACCATGGATGTGCTCTACCTCTGAGCTAGGGCGGCTTGAACTGATGAAGAGCCGGATGAGCCTAGCAGTCTTCGCATAAGCTTCACAAGAATAGGATCCTGCAGAGGATTGTCGTCTTGTATTGTATTTGTGATAAGGTGTACGATAATACACCCTTCAATACTTCTTGTTTCTCATCTGTTTTATGACAAAGGCATTCGACGAATGGAATATCGTCAAGAAGCGTCTCGATTCCAGAAATATTATCACTGAAATATTCTTCCATGATCGCGAAGTGTGGTGGTGTTCAATTGGGATAAATGTTGGAGTGGAAAGTGACGGGAAAAATACGCATTTTGAAAGACCCGTTCTGATTATCAGAAAATTCAATGGCCATATGCTTTGGGTGATTCCTCTTACAACCAAAGAGCGGAATGGAATTCATTTTCATAAAATTTCCCATGATCGTGGCGTGTCATTTGCCTGTCTTTCGCAATTGAAAACTGTCAGCAGTAAACGACTTCTGAGAAAAATCGGTATGATTTCAGAAAATGAATTCAATGAAGTGTGTCAGCGCGTTGTCGGCTACATAAAAAATCGGACCCCGCAGTGATGCGGAGTCCTCGGAGGCCGAAGCCACTAATGTATTCATTATATCAAAGTGCACATGCGGACGGCAATTGGATGACCTACAAAATTCTCCATACATTTTACAATCTCTCCTCAATCCGGGTTCTGGTGTCATTGGCTATTGATTCAACCTCTTTCCCTGCAAATCGCTTGTGGAGGCTTACCCGTACCGCCCGTTCCATATTCAGCCGGGCTTTATCAAACGCATCGACTCCGTTCGAGTCGTAGCAATAGAGTGATTTCCCTATGCGTGGCACATATTTCTTTTCAGCGTCTTTTCCATATTCATATTCGAGAAAGAACGCGGGATCTCCGGCAAGTATGCGCTGTGCTGCCACTTCATCTTCCGGTGTCTTGTATGTGTATCCCAGTCGCAGGAATGTGAGCAGCAGCTCGGGCTGTCCGACCGACAGAAACAATTCCTGATCTTTGCCCGTTGCGACTGCGCGCTCTTTGAGCAGATGTTCGACACCGGCAACCGCCGCCGGAAACAATCCTTTTTCACGATACTCCGGCGTGATGTACCGGTGATGCAGTTCCCATTTATTCTCCTGCACCTGTCCGATGAACATGTTTCCCATATAGCCGTTTTTGCTTTTCGGTAATCCGTCAATATGCGGGAGAGACGCGTCATACTTCTGTAACCAAGTCGCTTCTTTGATGCTGTACAGAACATGAGGGTCAGACTGTAGAGGACTGTTCTGCAGAACCCGATACTTCGCGAAATTTTTTCCTGCACGGCGAACATGCGGAATTGAAGGGAAATTCAGTTCTTCTTCCGAAGGATGCTGCAGAAGTTCAACAATGATCTGCCGATGCAGTACCTGATCCGATGGCGTTGTATCCGGCATATATGTTCTGCCGACACCTGCGCTTACATTCTCCAGTTCCTCCTGAAATCCGGCAGGTCGTTTCCATTCAGCCCTTTTCGTTTCGTCTTTAACAACCTGCGGCATACGGCCGGCATACGCGCCATACACAATTTCCAGCTGTTCCCGAAAGCTTGCAGGCTTTTCGCTCATCTTAGTATTATATCATTATTTTCATGTTTTTGACAGATTCTACAGAGCCAATCCTACGATCATTTCCATCCCCCGCAGCGTCCATTCCATAATCGTCGTGATCCACAGCGAGAGCAGGGGAATGTTCAGAAAGCGTTCGGCGAGCAGCAGCCCCAGCAGGACGTACATTCCTTTCTTCATGAATTCGTCATATTGATCCGAGTACCGGAGAGGGATGAACGGCTCGAGGACTTTGGAGCCGTCGAGCGGCGCAATCGGCAGCAGGTTGAATGCCATCAGGCCGAGGTTGATGAAGAGCAGGGCCGAGAAGAGTTGCATAAAGAATGCATGCGCCACCGATCCTCCTCCGGAATACTGAAGTAACCCCCAGACCGATGATCCCGCGCCACCCCCAAGGAGCTGCAACACAATCAGCGAGAGGAATGCGAGGACCAGATTGCTCGCGGGTCCGGCAAGTGCAGTCAGACAGGTGTCGCGCTTGTGTTTGCGGAAGTACATCGGGTTGATCGGCACGGGCTTGGCCCAGCCGAAGCCGACAGTCAGAAACAGCAGCGCGCCGAGCAGATCCAGATGAGCGATCGGATTCAGCGTCAGGCGCCCCGCATCACCGGGCGTCGGATCGCCGAGCTTTGTCGCCGTGATCGCGTGCGCCCATTCGTGCACAGAAATCGCGATCAACAGGGCGATGATGTAGGTGGGGTTCAGGAAGGTCATTTCGAGGATAGTGACTAGTGACTAGTGTACTAGGGACTTCTGGACAGCATGTAGTTTTTTCACAAGTTCCTAGCCCTAGTCCCTAGTCTCTTGGGCCGATTGGGAGTTGACTCAATCCCGCATTCTCGGTACTCTTCGCTGCCACATGCCCCGAATCTGCGTCAAAACCGGCAAGAAGACTTCCTTCGGAAACACCCGAAGCCACTCCATGCGCCACACGCGCAGGCAATGGAAGCCGAACCTGCAGAACAAGCGTGTCTTTGATCCGGCAACGGGGACGTACACGAAAATGAAGGTGTCGACGAGTTATCTGCGGACGCTGGCCAAACGGATGAAGGCTGGAAAGATTGCGTGATGTCATCCTGAGCGGAGCGAAGGAGACATGGCGTTTTTGTCTATGGTTCGCTGAGTTTACCCTGAGCTGAGCCGAAGGGCTCACCATGACAAAAACGTATCACACTTTCTTCCTGAACCCCGCCACCAACGCCCACACTCCAATAACCAGGTGAAGAACATTATCGACCGGATTCTCCAGGTTCGCCATGCCGTAGAAATTCGGTGACGGATTGCCGCTGACCATGAATCCGAGAACCGAGACGATGATGGCAGCGACACCGATCAATACCACCACCCACTTCTTCATGACACCGACCGGCTGTGGCGCGAGGACGATCGCAACAACGCCGAGCACGAGATGCGCCCAGTTTTCGGCCGTATCGAAACTCAGGAAATCACCGGCAAGATCGGGCTTGAGGAAACCAAGAATGCCGAGGAGAAGCAGGATAACGCCGCCGATCTGAAGGAATTGTTTGGGATTCATGATCAAAGAATACCTTCATCTATGGAAAAAACCACCGGAGGATCTGTTTCCAGCGGACATCCGGCGCAAGAAATACGAGCCAGGCAGTCACTGCCATCGCATCGATCGCGATGGGTATCAGCAGGAGGGAATAATCGGTAAAGTACACCCCTCGCCACATCAGAAACAGATAGAAGAACTGGAACTGGAATGTCACGAGGATCAGCGGCATCAGGAGCCGGTACTTCATCATCACCGGAATGCCGCCGAGGGCGAGCAGGAGCACCGCGGTTTCCATGTAAAAGTGATCCATATGATCAAGCAGGCTCGGAAGAATAAACGCAAAGAGAGCGCAGATTCCGAGCGTCCGCCCCAGCCGTTCATCCTTCCATAGTCCGGCGGGATACAGGAACGAGAGGCATCCGAGCATCATCAGGACCGGTGACGAATGGGTCAGGTTGCCGAGGCCTGTCTTTGCGGCATCCGGGAAATAGAAATTATGGACCGAGAACAGCATCTGGATACCGTGCAGCGCGTTGAGCGGCTGCCGCGTCCATAAAAAAACATTGCTCTCGTCGATATTCACGTGTGCTCCAACGATGATCCTGCCGATCTGCAGATATTCCGTCATCACGTAGAACGCAGGAAGGATCATCGCCAGCAGAAACTGTTTCCAGCCCTCCTGGAGTCCTTTTCGCGATGGTTCAGGATGCCACAGCAGAAAGAGCGGCAGCATGGCGATCGCAAACGGTTTTATGAGGATCGCGATGGATAACGGCACGAACGCCCACGGGGAACCCCGGACGCGCAGTCCGATCGTCAGCAGCAGAAAGAGCGTGTACGACGGGAATGTGAATCCGCGGAATGCCACAAAAAAGAGGAACGGCATCAGCGCAAGAACGTACGCAAACAGGATCGCTTCCGTACGGTCGCGCAGGATCGGGCGCGCGGCCCAGTAGCCCATCGCGGGGATCGCGAGCGCGCAGGCAAGCTGGAACCAGATGTTCGTGAGCGGGGAGTGTGTGAGCAGATACAGCGGCACCGCGAGAAACGATGCTCCGTGAAATCCGGGAATCGAGAGATCAAGATATCCGCCCGCGAGTGCTTCGATGAACCGCTGGTAATGCGCATGATCGTCCTGCGGAATGATGTTCGTCCGCGAAAACGCCACGGCAATCACCCCCGTGATCAGGAGGAGATGGAAGAGAGGGGAAGAGAGAAGGCGGCGAAGAAGAGTCATGACCGTCACTATAACACTCTGGCTGTGCCACGTGACCGCGCAGCGGTTTTACGTGGCGGAGAGGGAGGGATTCGAACCCTCGATGATCTTTCGACCATACGCGCTTTCCAAGCGCGCGCACTAGGCCACTATGCGACCTCTCCGTGCTGGATGGCAGAGCATACCATTCCTCTGGTGAAGCGGAAGCGGTTTGCTCACCGAACCTTCACCGATATGCGCAGATACGCCTTTTTGGCGGCATCGTATGCACCATAGATGACGGTGTTTTCGTCGGCGCTCAGGACCGGCATCCAGACGTAATCATGGAGTGGCCCCGGGACGCCGTTGATGATCGCCTGCCATTTTTTGAAGTCCGTGCTGGTGCTCCCGCTTCCGTGGTCTATCGTGAATTCATCCACCCCGGAAACACTCGCGGTGACTTTTCCGTCCTTGCTTGAAGCCACCATCACAGGAGTGTCGGGGATATAGTAATCGACAATCTCCACCCTTGAGAATTTTGCACGGGAGATTGCTGCACAGTCGAACGTCGGAGGAACGAACATATACTCATGTGTCCCGCTTTTGCAGATGTCCGGGCGCCAGAGTGGCGCATTGTCTGCCTCCATGTCACGACTTGCCGTTTCTTTTCCGTCGATGACAAGCAGTTCTTTGTACGTGAAGGTGGGTACGCCCTGCGGCGGGGCAGGCGTCCGCGAAGCGAGAAATGCAATCTGTTTGCTGTCCGGCGTAAAGAGTGGAGTGCTCACCAGGCTGTACCAGTCGCTTTCGATGCCGTCGACGACGACGGTATATTTGGTGCCACGGCGTGCGATGAATGCAGTGCGCCTGCCATCAGGACTGATCATGAGGTCATTGTTTTGTTCGACGCTGTCGTACGGTCCGTATTCTTTTCCGCGCACAGATACGTACGCTTTCTTCCCGCGCATGCCGACGTACGCCACAGTGCCGTCATTGAGGGGGATTGCGGTGTAACGGTCGATGGAATCGAACGACGCCTCTGGGATGCCGCCGACCACCGCGAAGACTTTCGTCCCTGTTCTTGCGATATAGACCGGAGAATCGGGACCCTCAAACGGACCCCATCGCTTGAACGCATCGGAAAATGTTTTTGACGGATCTTTGTAGGGTCCCCAGATAATTTCGTCGTACAGAGGGCCGTTTTCTCCATTACTGATCATAAACTGCGCTCCTGTCACTGTTTTCACGAGGATCGATTCCACGTGGTCGTACGGTGGCAGAAAATTTACATTCACCGGTTCATGCTTGCCCGGAATCGTCATGACCGTCTCAGTCGTCTCAGGAAACGAAGCAGCAGGTGACGTGATTCTTTCGGTGCAGGAGGACAAGAGAAAAATGCTGGCGATTCCCATGGCAGGAAGCGCGAGTGAACGAAGGCGGGGAACCGCAAAGTGCATGAGGAACGGGGGGAGGCCCGCAGCTTACAGTTCTGTATTGAGTTTCACATCCACTTTCCCGTTCTGATTCACGTTCACGCTTCCTTCATCAATTTTCACATCGACGTTTGAATGCGCATCGACGTTCGCGGAAGTTTCCTCTGAGTAGGTCGATGATGATACCGATGAAACTGATGAGTCTGAGGAAACGGTTGAGGCGATCGAAGACGAACTTCGTCGTGCGCGGGGAGTGTTGGTATCAGCAGAGGGGGGTGCCTTGAGGTTCAGGTGCAGTCCTGCCGATACTTTCAGCATCACTTTGGCTTCCTGGGCAGTGCGCTGGGCTTCACGGGCGAAGCGGAATGCGTCGGCGTACTTCCCTGCCGACAGCGAGGTCCGGGCCTCCCCGAGAATTTTCTTGGAGAGATCGAAACGCGCATTGGCCTGGGCAAGCACGTGCCCGTCGGCGGACTTCGAATTCTCGTCAATGAACGCGCGGACCTCGTCAATTTTATTGACGGCGCCGCTCATGCTGCCTTCCGCGGCGGTCTTCACGTCGGCCTCTGCGCCACCGGAGACTTTGGCTTCGGCTGCGGTGCGGGTCCGCGTGGCGGTATGCTCGACTGTCGTCACGTTCTGCAGGAAGTCACGCACATCTTCTTTCTCCTGATCCGTCGCTTTCGTATCGGCGAGCGCGCTCAGAACAGCGGTATTGGCGAGCAGATCGCTTTCCACCTGCGAGTGGAGGTCGAGTGCCGCGTCCGTCCCGCCCTCCGCGGCGAGTTCCGCGGCGAGAGACTGGAAGCGTTCGAGCTGCGACGTGATCGTGCCGGACATCTCATTTTTCACATCGCCATGCAAGCGTCCCGCAGCGGCAAGCCGTGCGGCCTCTTCCAGCCGATGCTCCAGGCGTTCAGCCTCAAAGCGCGCGCGGGACCCGGGGGAGACATGGAGAGCCGCTTCCACGTTCTCGTTTACGTGTACTTTGACCGGATACAGGAAATCCCCGGGCAGTGCCGACTGCGCCATCACGGAGACACCCGTGCTGAAAGCGATCACGACGGCGATGAGGAGCGATGCGATCGGCATCGGACGCAGAAGAAAAAGCAGGGAATGCAGTGATTCCCACAGAATCGACTGCTGTCCGACGGAAGGATCCCCGGCTTGTTGTTCTCCGGTGGATTCTTTCACAGGGTGGGCTTCCATGTATTCCAGAATATTGACATAAATCTGTCCGCTTTCTTTGTCGGAGAGACGGATATCGTGTGCGCCATGGAGAAGATTCTTGGGGTCCATACGCCCTTGTAGACCCGCAGAGGGCTTCACTCTTACGGTATTTTCTGTCGAAATAACCAAAGCCGCTTTAATCTGCCCGGACTCCGCTTCCGTGAGACGGATGGAACGGGCGGCCTGCCAGAAACCGGAGAGATTTTCATCCATGGTTGAAATGGGCGCGTAATTGTTTGAGACCACGGTTGATGCGCACGGAAACCGCGTTCGCATTTTCTCCCGTCACTTCGGCGATTTCTGCGGGGGAGAGGCCTTCGATAAAACGCATGGTCACGGCGCTGCGGTAGGGTTCCTCGATCTTGCCAAGAACCTTCATGACGCGCGTCTCGGCGATAGGATCGCGCGATGCGAACGAATCGCCATCGCCCGCAGGATCAAATCCCTGCTCCTGAAGCGCCTCCAGCGACTGTTCTTTTTTCTTCCTCGCGGCGTTGATCACCAGGTTTGTCGCGACCTTGTAGAGAAAGGCGCGCAGATTCTCCACTTCGTTTCCTGCGGCGATGTATTCCCATGTTTTCACAAATGTCTCCTGGAGCAGATCCTTCGCCCGCTCGCGGTCAAACGTGTGAAAGTAGCAGTGCCGGAAGATGGCGTCCTTGTATTCGTTGTACGCAGCGGAAAAATCTTCCATCGAATCGCCGGAGGGGTCGGGGAGTGTCATGAAGGGGTGGAGATACGGCACTGTAGCAGGTTCTGCAAGAGCGCACATTTCGTTTTCGTAAGAACACACGCACGACAAACGTCATAAGAGTGTTACAGGACAGCATTTCCCCTCCAATCGCATGAAGCAGTACCAGACGACGCCATTTCTGTTCATCACCCTGTTATCCGATGTCCTTCGGCTGCTTCTCGTCATGCGGTTTCTTTTTCTTTTCTTCCGCGCAAATGCCGGGAATGCGCTCGTCGCTGAGCTGTATGCAATCACGGATCCGTTCGTGCTGCTCTTCCGGTCCGTGTTTCCCTCCACGGTCATCGGCGGCTTTGTGATCGAATGGTCCGCGCTCATCGCGATGGTGCTATCGGCAGTCTTTACGGCTCTTCTCATCCGTCTCCTCAATCTTCTGATGTTCCTTGCGGAAGGAGGACCGGATGAACACATCCACCATCTTCATCATGTATAAAACCTTCCTCGCATCTCTTCTGCTTCTCACAGGCTGCGTCGCCTCCGCGGCGTTCCGGGAACCCCTGCCCGATGCCGCATCCCGGGCGACCCCTCTCTATTTTGGTCTCCAGGTGATGCCGGATGCTGCGCATAATCCCATCGATCCGCCCGAGCGGTTCGAGGGCTATCACGTCGGCACCGATTTTGAAGTCGCGCAGGAGGAGCTGGAGACGGACGTTCCTGTTTTTGCGATCTGTTCCGGCGAGATCATCTACAGCGGTTTTGCCGAGGGATACGGCGGCCTGATCGTCCAGCATTGTTCACTCAACGGCGAAGCGGTGACGGTTCTCTATGGGCATCTTCTGGTCGTGAGTCTTGCGGAGAACAAGACGTCCGTTGGCGCAGGAACGCAGATCGCCCTTCTTGCACCGCCCAGGAGCGGCGACAGCGACGGGAACCGCAAGCATCTGCACCTGGGCATCCATCGTGGAACCGAGCCTGACTATCGCGGATACGTGCAGACAAAAGAGGAACTCGACGGTTTCATCGATCCGTTCACCGTACTGCCACCGCAGAGAGCGGGTACGGAGGGGGCAATTGTTCCGTATTGGAAACAATGAGATATGCATCAGGGGAAATCGTGTCAGTCCTGGCAGGATTTTCGTGTAGATTCCCTGTTGTCCCGTTCTTGTATGCTGATTGACAGTATTCCTGCAGATCTTCCCCAGTGGATCATGGCTCACGGGTACTGGGTGATGTTTTTT
>CAYGGB010000027.1:0-8951 GCA_964349295.1 uncultured Candidatus Peribacteria bacterium
ATCAATCTCGTCGCAAAATCCTGGGGCCATGCGAATCTGCACAAAGGCGACACCGTTCTCCTCTCTGTTCTCGAACACCACAGCAACGTCGTCCCATGGTTGCAGCTCAAGGAGGATATCGGGATCGATGTCCGATGGATCGATTGCGACGACAACGGTCATTTCCGGTTCGACCATTTCTTTGACCTCATGGACAACGGCGGCGTCTGCCTGGTCGCCGTCACCGCACAGAGCAATGTGGTCGGCACACGGCCGCCGCTCAAAGAGATCATCGCAAAAGCCCACGAACACGGCGCGGTCGTTCTTGTCGACGCAGCGCAGTCCATCGCGCATCACCAAACGAACGTCCTGGATCTCGATTGCGACTTTCTCACGTTCTCCGGCCATAAACTCTACGGTCCCACGGGGATCGGCGTCCTCTACGGCAAGCGCGAACTCCTCCAGGCAATGCCCCCGTTCCTCGGCGGCGGCATGATGATCCAGGAAGTGCGTCAGGACGGGTTCACCGCGGCTGATCTTCCGCAGAAATTTGAAGCAGGAACGCCACCCGTCGCGGAGGCTGCAGGGTTGAGTGCGGCGATTGAATGGCTGTCCCAATTTTCATGGAACGACATTGAAATGCATGAACAGATGTTGATCGGTGCTGCCATCAAAATGCTGGGATCAATTCCTGAGGTCACCATTCTTGGGATGGTGATTGCGGATTGCGGATTGCGGATTGCGGGGTCCCGAAATCCGAAATCCAAAATCCAAAATTCAACCGGATGTGTCAGCTTCACCATCCCCGATATCCACCCTCATGATCTGACCGATATTCTCGGCCGTAAGGGGATCTGTCTCCGTGCCGGGCATCACTGCGCGCAGCCGCTGCATAAGCGTCTGGGAATCACGGCGTCGACGCGTCTCTCGGTCGGGATCTACAACACTGAGGAAGAGATTCAGAAAATTGTTCCGGCGCTGCGGGAAGCCATCTTGACGCTCCGGCGTCAGTAATCCTGAATTACATCGTTTTCATGTCATCCCGCGTTTTCCTCAGAAAAGCGAGGATTTCCGGTGATACCGCCTCACCCATGATTTCTTTCAGTATCGCATCGTCTGTATCGAGGACATCCGCATGAGGGGCAATTTTCTTCCGCAGTGTTTTATGGTCCGGGAAAGATATATTTCCTGATTTTATCTGGAGCGACGAAAGAACGCGCCCGCGTACCGACATGAACATGAAATACTTTTTAAAATCGATGGCTGCAAGCGCCCGTTCCCCGTCTGTGAGTTTTTTTTCCGCGGCTAATCCGTCTTCAGCCATTCTCGCAACCTGCGCCCAGCATCTTGACCACTCTTTCGACGCCCGGAGAGCGTTTCCGTACGCGGACTGAGCCGCTCCGTAGATATCACAGACTCGCTGGAGATTTTCCGGAACGTCCGATGCTTTTGCCGACGTCGCAGGGGCAGCATCCATCTTGAGTGCATCCGTGGGTGGCATCGTGGATTCTGGTTCACCGCCGAACACGCTTTCGTCATCATTTTCGGGATTCGTTGGAGGGGACATCATAAAGAATATTATACGTTATTATTGCAAAAATGGCAATATCACGCATTCCCCCTGTTTCCCGCAAGACTCTTCTATTCACCGTCAACATCGTCAGGCTTCTTCTTGAAAACAAGTTCAGGCGCCCGGGGGTGAAACTTTGGAGCGGTCGGGTCGGGTGGGGATTTGGCGACAACGGGTGCCGGCTGTTTCGGTGCCGGAGCAGGGGATGGGGCAAGGGGTTTTGCGACGGGAAGTTTTCCTGCTTTTACCAGGATCATATCCAATACCCACACGCGCATGGAATACTTCTCTGCCAAGCGTGCCTTTGCGCCGGCAAAACCGTTTTTCTCCTGATCGTTCTTCAGTTCGAGCGCGAGGGCTATAGCTTTTTCCAGCGGCCATTCACTGAGCGGGCTCGCTGCCGGTTTTTCCTTCATAACGGCTGCTGGTGCTTTCTGTACGACTGGCGGTTCAATGACGGGGACAGGCTCCACCTTCGCTCCTGCTGGAGCTACGGCGGACAGGTCGGGGACGGGGACTGCGAACCGGGTCAGTGCTTTTTTTACTTCAATCGGACCGCGCACAACCGGTTTCCCGCTCGAGCATTGTTCATTAATGATTCCCGCTGCGAGCGATAAAAATTCAGCGTCATCCGCGAGCGTCGTTTCGGTCCGTCCTGCGCCATCCGTCCGGATCACATCCCGCAGCGCATCGTCTTCCTGCGGGGTCATCGTCCATTCGGGGAGACCGTCGGGATCTTTGCGCTCGCGCAGGACGGCGGTTTTCTTGGGCATCAGGATGGCATGCGCATCAAAGTGCGACAGGGCGTTTGTGTGGGGAGTGCCGTTGATCGCTTTCATCGGCACGCTTTCGGGCAGCGACATGGCCCAGTCTGTGAATAGTGCAGTCTGCCTGGAATCCCCTTCGCAGAATGTCTGCACATGCCCCAGTACCGCAGCCCTGCTGAATGGAGTGTCCGCCTGATTCGCTTCGGTTACGGCTACTTCCACAAGCAGCAGGAATTCAGAGAAATGATTCACTCCTTCGTCGTTTACCGATTCACCCGGCGCAAATAACTTTCCGTTGCCGTCTGCTTTCAGTTCCCCCGCTTTTCCGGTGAGCATGACCGACAATTTATGCATAAGTGATCTGTGCTGTATCTCCTTTGTCTGCTTCATTCTTTCTTCTGCATTGGCCGCGAGTCCGGCGTCGATTTCCCCGTGAATCTTTTTGCAAATCGCAGCGAATGTTTTCGTGACTGCCTCCTGGATGGCGATGTCCATCGCCCTGCTCGGGTACTCCTGATGTCCGATCACCGCCTCGCGGACAATTTTACGGGCCTTGGTATTGGCTCTCCGCAAATCGCCGAATGTGCGGATCGTTTCACCAGCCAGTTCGTTCGTCAGTTCGCCTGCCAGAATATTCACGCGTCCTCCGTTACTCTGATTTCTACTGAACGTGGAAGGCGATTCCCGCGAATAGCACTGTTCAACAGCCTTCATCACCTCTTCGGTGCCGCCGGTGATCTCCTGGATCAGACGGGCGCCATCGATTGCTGCCGGCAGAAGGGCATCTGCTGATTCCTGTTTGAAACAGTCGATATGATCTATCTGAATGGCCATGGGGACGGGAAGCTGAAAGAGGCGCCAAAATATCACTAAATTGTGATAAATCAATTTTTTGATGCCGAAAGTCCCTATAATGGCTTCATGGACCTCTATGCGGAGAATATTCTCGACCATTACCGGCATCCCCGGGGCAAGCAAGCAATCACATCACCATCGGTCACGCATGAGGAAGTGAATGTGAGTTGCGGTGATTCATTGACGGTTTATCTTTCAATCGATGACGGTCATCTGGTAAAGATCGGCTGGGAGGGGAGCGGATGCGCTATCAGTCAGGCGGCGATGTCGATGCTCATCGAGGAGCTGGAGGGGAAGTCACTTGAGGAGATCGAGGCGCTCAAAAAAGAAGATGTGTATGAACTGCTCGGCGTTCCCGTTGGTCCCCGGCGGTTCAAGTGTGCACTGCTCGGGTTGATGACGCTGAAGAATGCGGTGAGGAAGTTTCGGAAAGAGGAGGTGGTGGGGTGGGGGGAGATTGCGGCGTGATTTTTATATCTTTGCCGGTGCTTCCGGGTGATGCGCCACCACGCCCCCGTTTTTTCTTCCAGCTCTCCATCGCGCGTAGAGTCCGTCAATGGTGTCGTCAATCTTTCTGAAGCTTGTTCTGTCAATATTGCGCATATCCCGCTTGTCCTGATCACTCAGACTGCAGTAATCCGCGATGGTGAACACACCCTCTCTTTCCATAAGGTTCACGATGCGGGTATCAATACCCATTTCACTCATTCCCATTGATGACAGGAGATCGTCATCAGGATTTCCCATCGATTCCACGCGTCGTGCCTGTGGCGTCTCTTCGTTTTCACCGGCATCAAGCGCGGCTATGCGAAACCGCAGCGGATGATCGGTGTTCTGGAGCCTAGCAATGCCATTTTTTTCCAACTGTCGCACTCTTTCCTTGGTAATGTTCAGTTTTAAGGCAATGTCATCCAGCGTGGTGGCGACCCCGTATGTTTCCTCATCAAAAACAAAGCGCACCTGAGGCTCATCCGGTGTGGCGGGCAGTTCCCTGAGTCCCAGTCCAAAACGGAGAATGATCACCTCCCGCTCCCGTGTCGTGAGCGACCGGAGGGCATCGGTCACAGCATTCCGCACCTCCTTCTTCTGCGTTTCCTTCGGTGCGCTGGGGGCGTCCTTGTCCTCGGTATATCCTTCGAGGATGCGGTCCCATGCCATTCCCACAGGCGCGCTCAGACGCTTCAGCTCTTTGCCCGACCGCAATGCGGCATCGACAGTGTCCACACTGACGCCGATTCCTTTCGCGATCTCTGCATATGACGGTTGTTTCCCGTTCAGATCGTGGGAATAACGACTGGTAAATTCGTCGATCTGCACGGCGATTCTCCTGTAATGCACTGATTGTTGTATCGTTTTCGCCTCATTGGCGATCCCTCTGCCGATCGCCTGCCGAATCCACCATGTGGCATAGGTGCTGAATTTGAATCCGAGTTCGGGTTTAAATCTGTCCACGGCCGTCATCAATCCCGTCGCCCCCAGGATCATGAGGTCGTCAAACGTGAGCCCGCGCTCCAGATATTTTTTTGCGATGGAGATGACGAGCCGTATGTTGGAACACATCATGATATCGCGTAGCCTGTTCCATTCTGCAAAGTGACTGTGCACGGCCGTGACCGTCTGATGAAAACGTTCCGGCCACACCCTGTTTTCCCGCATGAGTTTTATCAGTGGCGGGCATTCCTGCGGGGCATTCCAGTGTGCTGCATGTTCGCTCAGGGCGCGGAGGAGATCGTCCATTTTCTTCATGATGTCCTTCATAGTGGCGATGCTGAGCATGCGTTTTTCCATCAGTGGGAGGACATCGGCGACTGCCGGCGTTCCCGCGGGGGTATCCATATCCAGCAGCCGGCGCTCGATGTCCATTCCCGCCTGTGCAGCGTTGTCCGCGACCTGTATATGCAGCGAATCCGTTATCACCGCGAGCTCAGATATGATGTTGTCGGCAAAATCGTTTCCGTCCATCACTCTGCCTTTCATTTTTCTCGCTCCTTTTTCCGACAGCAGCGTCTGGTACGTGAGGAGCGTTTCCAGCTGCCCGAAGGGGTCCGAAAACATTGCCGACATCCACTCCCGTCGCTTTGTCACGATGGCGTTTGCTAGATCAAGTTCCTTTTCGCGGGACAGCAGGGGGAGGCTGGGGATCCGGACAGTATGATCTGCATTTGCTGGCTCATCGTCCTGTGCCAGCATTTCTTCCACTTCCCGTTCCAGTTCTGCCAGTTCCTCCGGTGTTGGTTCGGTTTTTTGTGCGTGGTCCGGTGCAGGCAAGTCGTCTGCAGTGGCAGGAACCGGAGACGATGTGCGAGAAGTCTTTTTGATCACCGGTGCGGCTACCTGTTCGGGTATTGCAGGGGCTGCGCCGGTGGATTCCTGATGCAGCCATAAATCGTGCATCCATCTGCGTACGCCGTACTGCTTGCAAATATCGTTGATGGCACCAGTCACTTTATGTTCCTGTGCGGTACGCACTTCCTGCAAAAATATCTGTTTCAGGTCCTTCGACCACTCCGTACATTTACCGACGAGTAGTGGATGGTGGTACGCGGGAACATTGTTGCCGTTGCTATGTCCGGGTTCGTTCATCTGAAGTTGTTGGCAGTGGGATAACGCATGAGCGAGATGGGATTCTGCATGGACATTGATTTCTGTCAAATATTTGCATTCCAGTCAAAAATGTCTGCGTTGTGCGTGAAACTGGATATTTATCGCACCCGCTCCCGTATATACGGTAATGCCTCCACTTTTTCTTTCTCATACACCGGAACAATGTGCGTGCCATTCCGTACTTTGCCGATGACAGGAAGTTTCGCGTTCGTCACGGCTTTGGTGAAGAGACCGAAATCCAGATTGTGCTTCCCGGTGTAGAACGTCGAGTGGCATGCACCGCGGACGCCGTTGATGATCACTTCTCCTTTCCAGTCGGGCCGGATTCTTAGGACGTCTTTGTATTTCTTTACGTAGGGTAATTCCTCGATCGCCGATTTGTCGTAGACGTCGATGGTGTTGGCGCCGCTCTTTGCGGATCCGGAGGCGACAATTCCGGCGGCTGTCACTGCTTTTTCCAGCCGGTCGTTCGAGAGTCCGTGCAGGACCGCATAGCGCTTGATTCCCACGCACACTTTTCCATCAATCGGCACCTCACCGTTTTCGTTCAGTATATTATTCCCGCGGCCGCGGATGGTTTTCACGTAGGGCAGCGATTCGATTGCCGCCTTCTCGTAGACCGATGCCATTTGTGGGCCGCTTTTTATTTTCGTACGGACAGGAAGCCCCGCTTCCTGAATGCCTCTTTGCATGCTTTCGAAATCGAATCCGTTCAGCGTCACGTATTTTTTGGAAAGGATGATGCAGACGACTCCCATCACGGGTACTTCCTGATGATCGTTGACGTCTCCCGGCTCGGGCATTGCGTTCATGATCAGCGGATCTTTGATCCAGAGCGCATGCATCCAATCAGGGACGTTGTATTTTTTCGAAATCCTGCCGATAGCACCGGCAACTTTGCGTTTCTGTTCCGTCTCCACTTCCTGCAGGAAGATCCGTTTCAACTGCGGGGTCCACTGATTCCATCTGGATGCGAGAAGAATTTGGGAGAACGTCGGAATATCGTTGCCGCTGGTGATTTCCGGGGTATTCATCATCATCTCAAGTCCTATACGGTCGTCTCCGCCGGCTCAAGCTCCTGCATAGCATCTTCCTCCGGCAGATGCTCCGTTCCATTGATGAGCATCGTGCCATTCTGTTCCGTTTCACACATGCATTTCTCCATGGCGCTCCGCGCTGCGTCCGTGACGCCCCAAAGCACAATATCCCGGTCCACGCCCTTTTCCGTTTCCTGCACCAGCTGTGCATACAGTATTTCCAGATTCATCCGGTATACCGCGTACAGCGACAATTCCTCCTGCGTCGGCGAAAAACTGCGGATCGAGCGCTGGTGTTTTACAAATGTATCCTCAAACGGGAGTGTGCTGAGCTCACGTGCGACTTTGCGCAGCGCCAGAGCGGGGTCTCTCCCGGCGAGCAGTTCGAGCATGCTCATGCGTGAATGACAGACCTGCAGCGCGTCGATGCGGCGTTTCTTGTCGTATGACGTTACGCGGAAAAATGCCTCGCGCAGACGTAGTGAACACCGGCTTAGCACCGCCTGCCCCAGCTCTGCGAATCCCGTCCATATCTCTCTGTCGAAGGGTTTGCGGCTCTGGATTGTGTTCAGACATCGCAGGACTTCGTTCATCACACTCTCGGCGTCGGTCATCTTCATCTGCCATAGAGAATCGAGCCACCCTTGGCCGAAGGGCAGGCGCTTTCCTAGAGGAGCATCGCCGATCGTTATGCGCGACGTCCCCTTGGTGGTTTCGGTGCCGTCAATTCTGGCGTTATTGCGCAGGGACATACGGGGGGGGTTGAAAGCGCGGGAAGCGTACGCGAGGTTCCTCCAATGTCAATTATTCGCTATGTGATGCTGCTTTACCCCCTTCGTTCCGCGGAAAACGGTCTGTGCCCGCGGAAGCTGTTGACAGGGTTGCCAAGTTCTTGGGAGGCTGTTTTCATGCTACGCAGGTCTCCGTCCACGCACCGGCAGGAAAATGAAACTCCCTTTGCAACCCGTTTGCGGGAGATGAATGATTTCCCGCTGCTGACCCAGAGTCTCGAAGTGGCGTTCGCTGATTTCAATAAGCAGGCGGACAGAGTATTCCAGGATCAGGTTGAGATACTGAGAACATCTGTGTTGAAGATGTTGCAAACTTCGTGGGGGGGGGCGTTCCCGGATGTCATCAATCGGATCAAAACTATAGTGCTGCGTCGCGAGACCGGCATGACAGATTCACATCCTTCTTTGGATCAGAATGCTATGGTGTCGGATGCACGCGTCCACAAAGCCCTGGAGCGAATGGTGAATGTCGCCCGCACAATCTCCAATGCGGAAGAAAAGGGGAACAAAGAATTCAATCCTACGCTTGCAGAGGGAGGTGACAACGCAGCATTAATCGAGAATCTCTTTCTGATAATGCAGGGGACGAACAATCTCCGGAACAGAATCACAACCCAGCTTGATGAGGAGATCGGTGCGCTTCTGTCCATCGGACGCGAATCGTTCGCCGTGCTGCGATCCGCTCTTCCTGCCGATCACGCTTGCCGTGTCCGGCTTCATGCGATGGACGTGGACTTTACGCAGCAGGTGATGGCCCATCCGGGATGTCGTGAATACATCGAGCCGCTCGTGGCCCAGCATATCCTCGCGCCAGTGGATCTGACGACATCCCGTGCCGTTCTCTTTCAGGCAAACCGGCGTCTCGTCGTCCACATCGCCCGCCTTTATACGAGAAAAGGTCTGAGTATGGGCGATTTGATTGCTGAAGGGGAATTGGGACTCTCCCGTGCCATCGATGGTTTTGATGTGCTCCATGGAACCAAGTTCGATACGTATGCCTCTCATTGGATCAGGCAGAGCATAAAGAATGCTCTCGTTCGTGAGGGTCACGGCAACGTCCGGGTTCCACAGTATATGAAAGAACTGGTCAACAAGTTTCGCACAGAGTGTGTGAAATTGGAGATGGTATTGGGAGATGCCGCGAATGACGAGACGGTGCTTGATAGTTTGAATCTTCCCGCCAGAAAGCGGGCGATTCTGGAGAAGGCAATCCGTCTTCTCGGGCAAAATGAGAAACGTGATGGCGAAGAAGGAACCAATGAGGAGTCCCTGGAAAACATGCTCGCTGGTCACGAAACGGATGCCCTCGATCTTCTTGAAAAAGATGATGACAGGGACACGTTGGAAT
>CAYGGB010000028.1:0-8929 GCA_964349295.1 uncultured Candidatus Peribacteria bacterium
AATCAGCACGACCCGCTTGCCCTCTTCCTTAAATGCTTTGATGGCCTGACTGCCCGAATAGTCGAATTCTCCGGCTTCTCCGATCTTTAAAGCTCCAGAGCCGAGGAGGAGGATTGTCCGGATATTGGAAAAATCATTCCCCTGACCCTTATCGGGCCCAGAGGGGCCAACGTCCGTCGGAGCTGTCATGTCCGGGAGAGAGTAGGGGACGGCGGAGAGGGGGGCAAGAGTGTGTGCTTATTTTCTTCCGGCGGTTTCGAAAAATAACCCGACACTCCTTCTTCGTCGGGTTATTGTGCAAGAAATATCATTTCTTGCTCTTTTGGATACATTCAGCGAGCCTGTTTGGTAGCCAAACGTAGAACAGACCACCGAAGACAGTTCCGAGAACCATTCCGGTGCATGATCCCAAAAGCAAAAACAGCATTGTCATAAGCATCACCCCCTTTCTGGGCAATGTGGATGTGAAGGAGCTCTTTCATGGTGATGACTCTTCCCCAGGCGCGCAATGGTTCTCGCAAAGACTCATCTGCTACGCTGTTCTTCGATGCGCATCCGTCTCCTCGCAACCGCGTCGGCACTCACATTTCTTGCTTCGATGTCTTTCTCTGTATTTGCCGATCCCTATCAAGATCTCCAGACCGGCGCCGATGCTTTTCAGAATGTACTGCAGCAGGAAATCGACGAGCTTGTTCAGGATCAGGCTGATCTGAAACTCCAGTCAACCGATGAATTTTTTCCGGTGTCAGGTTCTGGCAGTTCGTCGTCACGATGGGGGCCGGATGCGGCATCCAGTCCGTTCGTCACGTTCCGGATCGGTGACGCGTCGTACATTCTCACTGATGTTCCGGTGACCGCGTGGTTTGCGCCGTATGTGCGTGATGTCGCTGATCAGGGAATTGTGTCCGGATACAAAAATGCCGATGGCACGCCGAGCGGACTTTTTGGACCGGAAAGAAATGTGAGTATCGAGGAGCTTGCGAAAATGGCCGTTCTTGCTGCGCGTCTGTCTCTTGGCTCCTGTGAGGATCCGCCGAAAAATGTTGCCGCACAGAAAAGCTGGTCGGCGACGTACATCCGGTGTGCTGAGCTGCGGAACTTTGCCGTGTATGCCGATGGAAGCGTGGATATCCAGCGGCCTGCGACGAGAGGCGAGGTGGTGATGACGGTTCTGCAGGCATTCGGTGTGCCGCTCCGCGATTCGCCTCCGGCGGGTCCGGCTCTTAAAGATGTGACCGCGTCGACGCTCTTCTCCTCTGCCATTTTCACTGCGCTGCAGGACGGCGTTGTTGCTGGATTTTCGGATGCAGCGGGAAATCTGACCGGATACTTCGGTCCCGAAAAACCCGTCAACCGCGCGGAAGTGAGCAAGATTATCAGCCTGGCGGTGCAGTTGTACGGAGAGCAGTGACAATGAAATTCAGGAATGTGTCATTCTGAGCGGAGCGAAGAACGACACATCGCCGATGTCTATAGTTCGCTCCGCTCACTATGACATCGGCTCCTCATCATGCCCGCGGCCCTCTTGTTCTGTGATGCCTTTCCAGATGCTTCGGACTCGGGTGCACTCCCGCGAACTCAAGGAGAAGAGCTCCGAGGATCAGCAGTATTCCCCCTACGATGTGGTAGCCGAAAATCTCTTCGTGCACGAGCCATGCCGCAAAGACGATTGAGAACACCACCGTCAGGTTGTTGAAGAGCGAGACGACCGTCACCGGCAGACGGTCCAGTGCTTCGTAGAAACTGAAGATGTTCAGAAAGCGCGAGATGAATCCGAAGCCGAGCAGGACGGGGACCATCGCGAGCGGGAAAGCGCTGACTTCCTCCACGAGCGGGTGCGAGATGAACGGAGAGATCAGGAAAAAGCAGCAGATGGCGATCGTGGCGCGCACAAAGAGAACCACCTGCGGTTCGGTGTGATGGAGGTACTTGCGGAAGATGATGCTTCCGGTGGCGAAGGACAGACTGGAGAGAATCAACAGGATATCTCCCGGGTAGAAGTGCAGGCCTTCGGTAAAGCCGCGCAATGCGATGATGAGCGTGCCCGCGAGCATCGTGCAGACAGAGAGGAGATGTTCGCGCCGGAAATTTTCGTGGAGGATGACGACGGCAAGAATGATCAAAAACACCATTTCCATGTTGCTGAAGAGAGACGCGTTGACGGCCGTGCTCATCTTAAGTCCCGGGAACAGGAGGAGCGGCGCGATGGTTCCGCTGGCGAGTCCGATACAGAGGAGGGGGAGATAGGACGATTTGGGGAGGCTGATGGTTTTGCGGATCAGCGGCATGAGCCCGTACGACATGATCACAAACAGCCCCGTGAGCAGCTCGCTCAGAAAAAACAGCGTCATCGGGGAGAGTGATCCGGTCAGGATTTTCGCAAACGCGTTATACGTGGATGCGGCGATAATGCACACGGACAGGGAAATCCATCCAATGGATTGCGACGAAACACTGTCCCCGTGCCATTGAACATAGGGCCACTGTCGGAGAGTGATGTGTATCATTTGTGTTATTTTAACATAAAATGTCACATTATGCAATTAGAGAATTTCTTCGGGATATTCTCTATGGCATAGGCTGGACGGCATGCAATGGGCACATTCCAAACCGCTGTCCTGGATGCTTGCGCTTCTGATTGCCGCACCGCTTGCGGTGTATTCGTTGTCGGTTACGCGCAACGCTTTTGTCTCGATCGATGACCGGCTTCTGATCACCGAAAATGCAGCGGTGCACCAGCTCACGCCGGGCACGGTTGCGCACGTGTTCACATCCTACGATCCCGAACTCTACATACCGCTGACGCTCGTCTCGTATCAGATCGAATGGGCCCTTACCGGCGCGCATCCGTTCCTTTTTCATCTGGATAATCTTCTGCTGCACATGGGGACGACGGTTCTGCTGTTTCTGTTCTTGCGTCGTCTGTTTGCGTCCGACCTGACGGCGTTCTTCGGCGCACTGATCTTTGCTCTCCATCCCGTGCATACCGAGGCCGTTGCATGGGCGGCTGCGCGCAAGGATGTGCTCTCCGGATTTTTCTTCGTCGGGTCTCTGTACGCATACGAGCACTGGCGTGGAGAACGGGAGAGCCCGTGGCCGTGGAAAAGTCTGGTGTTGTTCCTGCTCGCGCTGCTCTCGAAGGTGACAGTCGTGTTGCTCCCCCTGATCCTGTTGGTGCTCGACTGGCGAAGCACCGGCCGCATCACCCTCAGGGATCTTCGCGAAAAAACACCCTATTTTGCCCTCAGCGTGCTGTTTATGATGATCGCCCTGTTTGGAAAAGCGAAAGGGATCGGATCGCTCGGAATCTGGAAAACACTGCTGCTCTCCGCGAAGTCTGTCGCATTCTATCTGACAAAACTTCTCTGGCCGTCGCATCTGTCCGTCATCTATTCTCAACAGACACTCGTCGCTCTCCGTTCACCGGAATTTTTCGTTCCCGTTCTTGTCACACTGCTTCTGCTTGTCCTGATCGTCGTGCTGGCACGACGGTACCGCAACATCTCCGCCGGTCTCGTATTTTTTCTGCTCATGCTGATTCCCAACTTCGCCAACTTCTGGAAGAACAATTTTCTGTTCTTCGCATCCGACCGGTACGCCTATCTTCCGTCGATCGGGTTGATCATGATTGTGTGTGCGTTGATCCTGTGGGTTCGTAATCATCAGCCTCACAGGGAAAAGCCGGTGTACGGCTTTCTGGGCGCGCTTTGCCTGCTTCTAATGTTCATGACATTCGGGCAAGTCCGTGTCTGGCAGAGCGATCTCACGTTGTATCAGAACGTTCTTCAGTCGTATCCCGATTCGGCGCTGGCGGCAAACAATTATGGCGATGCCCTGATCAAAACTGGCAAGATCGATGAGGCGCTGACATGGTTCACGCTGGCGGCGGAAAACGATCCTACGTATGTGCAGGCGATGGTGCATGCCGGAAACGTGGAACGTGAGCGGGGGAATCTCGACGAAGCACGCAAATGGTACGAACGCGGCATCAGCGCCATTTCTTCTGAACCCCGAATCGAGGATCTCGCTCCGCACTATCTTCTGGGAGAACTGCTCATCAATATGGGAAAAAACGAGGAAGGCATGTCCCATTTCCGTTCTGCCACGGAACTCCTGCCGCTCGTTGCCGAGCCGTATTACAATCTGGGACTGCAGCTGCAGAAACTCAATCGCGGCGACGAGGCGATCCCGCTGCTTGAAAAAGCTGTTGAACTCAGGTCTGACGACCTCGCGTCGCGGTACCATCTGGCCGGGTTGTATGCGGAGAAGGGAAGACTTCCTGAGGCCATGGCGCAGCTGGAATATATCGTTGAGGTGAATCCGGGATACGAGAAAGCTGCAGTACATCTGGCCAGGATCCGTAATTTGATAATAAAATGATTTTATGTTATAATAATATAGTTCCCAACACACACAGTGCCCGTCTCCCACCATTCTGAAAAAGGTCCTGACGTCTTCCGGCAGCTTGAACTGTATCGCGAGGCGGAATCCCCGGACATCTATGCTATGCATGATTTCATCGAGTCTGTTATCGGTGGCTCCTCCACGAAGAGTAATTTTCATGGAACGCTTCGTGTTATTACCGATGAGGGCCGACTGCCGGAATTCGCGGCTGTCGTCGAGAAATTTAACAAAAAAATCAGTGATGTCCAGGATGCGGATGACCGGTTTATGTTTGGACACCTGGTGACCGAAGCCCGGAACGCCATTCGCACGCTTGCATCCATAGTCATCACTCCTCCGAAGCCCGATATCGAATTGGTGCATTATCAGATCGCGAGAAATCAATTGGATGCTGCGGGGCTGATATATCAGTCCACGCAGAACCGGCAGTCGGCGTGATAGGTAATTTGTTGATAGTATGAGTGCATGATCACTTTCAGCGAGCGTGAGTCGAATGGTGCCGCCGGCTGGAATCGAACCAGCATGACCCGATAAGAGGTCAGGGGATTTTAAGTCCCCCGTGTCTACCATTTCACCACAGCGGCAGTCTCGTAAAGATCGGTAAAGAGGATGTTCCTCATCCGGAGTATATCGTGGATTCGTTCCTTCGTTTACTCGTTCCTTCGTCGAAGCCCGATTCTAGATGGGCAGAGCTTCTAACTGCAGCTTCGGCGCCACTGCTTTCTCGCCTCTCTCCCCAACCTGCAGCTCTTTTCCCGTGATGGGATCGACTTCCTGCGCGATCAACACAAGGCGGCGCAGCGTGGTGCCGATCGGTGTGCAGGTCATAAGTGTGGACACGCGGCGGTCTTCGGGCTGATCGAGAACAGTGATGTCGGCCGGCGAGACCTCTTTTTTCTCTTTGATCACGTAACGGTGACGATCGCCTTTGAAATAGACCCAATACTCGTCGCCGGGTTTCAGGTCATGCAGCCGCGCAAAGACTGTCTTGTACTGGCCCGGCGCCCACGGGTAGTACGAACTGTGACCGGTGACGAAAAAATTCCCCGCCTGTCCCGGCTTTGCGGTTCCGGGATAGTGGACGACGCCCTGCTCCAGCGCGCTCTGAATGTCGGTTTCCACCTGCACCCAGTCCTGCCGGAGCAGAGACTCGATGGACGGCGTCACGAGCGGAATGTTCAGACGGAGCTTGGGGATCAGTATGCGGTTATCGGGCGGCCCGACGCCGGGGAGAAAGCTCAGCAGTTCTCCGCGCTCGCGGGCATCGGCGGATTGTGCATGACCCTGTTTGAGCGTTTCGATCATCGCGCTGTCTGCGTCGGTGTCTGTTGATTCAATGGTCGGGCCGCTCATGATCATCGAGAATTTCGACTGCGTGATCTGCCAGAAACTGTCGTAGTTGAGAGTGACGAAGAGCGCCAGGAATATCGCGGTGAACGTTCCGCCGAAACGGACGATGTCGAGCAGAAAGAGCGTTCCGCGGCTGTACTGTTTGATCGTCTTTTTGCGTCCGGGCACCCACACCGGCTGCGCCAGGAAATTCCAGGCAGTCCCAAAGAACCACGACAAATCGTCTGTCGCGCGCCGGAACAGCGGCACACTCGAGATGATGCTCACCTGGTACTGGTTCGCGCCCTCGCGGACGGCGCCGCGGGTGATAGTGCGGAGTGCGATGATGTGCTCCCGGATATGATCGCTCACCGGAACCCTGTGCGATGGTATTGCAGCAGTTTCTTCAGCAGAATTTTCGACCGGATGCAGTTGTGCGGGATTGTCCTCGATAATGATCCACGCAGCGTCGGGTTCGATCACGTTTTCTCCGGTTATGACGTGTTCCACTGGCGTGATGTTCTGTTCTGATGTCGTGGTGGAGACGGGCCCGGAAACGGGCAACGATGGAAGAATGATGTTTCCATCATCGTCGTAGAATGCCCTGTGGGAGAAGGACGGAGTGTTCATGAATGAACAGATCAGGATTTTGGGTGTATGTGAATCCGGTTATTATAGCATATTTTCAGCCGCAGATCACCCCTCCGCCAACCACTTCTTCACCTTTGTACAGTACCAAAGATTGCCCCGGAGCCTGCGGTGGCTGCGGTTTTTCGAAAATAAAGGAGCCATCTGTCTGTTCGAAGTCCATGGATCCCAGCAACCGGTCGCTGAGTGATCGCGTGCGGCACTCAAATCTTGTTGTAGATCTCTCCTCCGGTTTCCACGAAACCCAGCGGATGTCCTTCAGGCGGACGGATGCCGTGAGCTCGCGCCCGCGTTCGTTCACGATGAGTTGATTGCGGTCCGGGTTCTTGGCGACGACCTCGAGCGGAATTTTCAGTCCGCCGATCCGCAGCCCTCTCCGTTGACCGATCGTATACAGTGGCAGTCCTTCATGATTTCCGACAATCGTTCCGTCTCTCCGGACAATCTGTCCCGGCTCCAGCGCATTTTTGAGATGACGCTTGAGAAATTCCTGGGGTGTCTTTTCGGGGAAAAAACAGAGATCCTGGCTCTCGCGATAGTATTCGTCGAACGGGACTTCGAATGATTTTGCCAGTGCGAACACATTTTTCTTCATCATTGATCCGAGCGGAAACATCACATTCCTGAGCTGTTCTTGCGTGAGTCCGTACAGGTAGTAGCTCTGGTCCTTCATCTGATCCGTTGCCTCGAGCAAGAGATGGCGGTCCGAGCCGTCCGGAAGCCTCTCCTTAGCGACACGTGCGTAATGTCCCGTTGCCAGCCGCTCGCAGCCGAGTTCATTCATGAGTGCCAGTAATTTCCCAAACTTGATCGTACGGTTGCAGCCGATGCAGGGATTCGGCGTCAGACCTTTTGCATACCCTTCCAGGAAAGGATCAACGACATTCTGTTTGAACTCTTCTTCCAGACTGATGATGTGCAACGGGATCTTCAGCTGTTTTGCGACGAACTGCGTCCGTGACGCTGTCTGTGCGTTGCAGCATTTGCTCGGGAGGATTTCTGCGAGCGCAGGTGCAAGAGGATCGGACCAGAGCGTGAACCGGACGCCGACAAGTTCGTGCCCCTGGCTTTTCAGCAGATGGGCGACGGTTGAGGAATCGATCCCTCCCGACAATGCGACGAGAATTTTCATGGCAGAAGGGGATTATGAACCTTTGATGATCCATATGAAACTATTTCCGGCTTCAAACGTTATATATCTGTATCTGTTACACTCCCCCCATGACTACATCACTCTCATCGTTCATCGCCCACGCACGGTCCAAAAATATGGATCACCAGACCATCCGCATGCTCCTGCTGAGCGCAGGCTGGAAAGAGCGCGAAATTTCGGAAGCCATGGCATCCGAAACGCTGGAGATGGCGGTGCCGCTTCCGCCGGACACCGGCTCGGCGCGCGATGCATTCTTTCATCTGCTGAGCTTTACGTCGCTGCTGTCGACCGTGGTCAGCGCGATTTTCCTTTACTTCGAATTCCTCAACCGGCTGCTGCCCGATCCCGCATTCCCGAATTACTACGATGATGTCTCGTCGGTGCGCTGGGAGCTTGCTGTTCTCTTCGTCTCGTTTCCGTTGTTCCTTTGGATGAGCAGACTTCTGAAGAGTGAGTACGCGAGGCATCCCGAGAAACTGTCGTCGGGAGTCCGCCGCTGGCTCACGTATCTGACGCTTTTTGTGACTGCATGCACACTGGTCGGCGATCTGATCACACTTATTTTCTTCCTGTTGCAGGGTGAGGTGACGGTGCGGTTCTTCCTCAAAATCATCACGCTGTTCGTTCTTGCAGGATTGCCTTTCCGTTACTACCTCTATTCGATGCGGATCGCGCATGAGCGGTACACCACGCATCATATCCACAAGCGATATCTCTATGCGGGCATTGCCATTGTTGTTGCTGCAGTCATCGGGGCCTTCTTTGTCACGGGCAGTCCTCTGCAGGGCAGGGCCGAGAGGTTCGATGAGCAGCGGGTCAATGATCTGCGGTCGATCCAGAGCGAAATCATGAACATTTCTTGGGACGGTCAGCCCTATGCTCCGCGACCGGTCGAACCGGCTTCGGCTCCGGTGAAATCTCCAAAACCGCTTCCGAAGACGCTGGATGACGTTGTGACGCAGGCGCAATACCAGCGTCCGAACATCGTCGATCCCGAGACGGGCAGTCCGTATGTCTACAGGGTCACATCGGAGAGTGTCTATGAACTCTGTGCGACGTTCTCGCTCGCCCGCGACCAGCAGTATGACGTTTTCTGGAACCATCCTGCGGGGGAGAAATGTTTCTCCTTTGACGTTCTGGATCAGCAGGTGAAATGATTCGAGCGCGGCCTTTCTGGCCGCAGCAATCATGGAATCCCCTGCGGCCAGAAAGGCCGCTCTGGTATGCTGATACGGTGATTGATAAACTCCGCCAGCTTGCGCGCGAACATGCAGACCTTACGGCGAGTCTGCAGTCACCCGATGTCTTCAATGACTCCAAAGAGGTAACGCGGATCAGCAAACGGCTCAAGGAACTCGATCCGCTCATTGATCTTCTGCGCGAATACGAGGATTG
>CAYGGB010000029.1:0-8686 GCA_964349295.1 uncultured Candidatus Peribacteria bacterium
GACTCAGCTTCAAGCCCAAGACCGACGACATGCGCGAGGCGCCGAGTCTTGATCTGATCCCGATGCTGCTCGATGCCGGTCATGCCGTCCGTGCTTTCGATCCCGAAGCGATGGAAAACTCCAAAAAACTGCTTCCGCCGTCTGTGAAATTCATGACTGCCCCCATGCAAGCTCTCACAGATGCTGACGCTCTCGTTCTCCTTACCGAATGGGATGCCTTCCGCGGTATCGATCTGGCGGATATAAAAAAAGCGATGAAGGGCAGGGCTGTCTGGGACGGACGGAATGTGTATGAACCCGAAGAGATCCGTGATGCGGGGCTGGAGTATCACGGGATCGGCTTACGATAGTGGCTGCTTATGCTCCATAATCCGCTTCTTTCAGGAGCCTTTTATCGGGAATATCGAGCCATCGGATAAATTCCTGGTCTTTACAGGATATGCGACTGCGCTCTTCCTCGCATAATTGCCGTGCAATCTCGTCCCCCAGTTCATTCAGGCATGTTCTTTCGTCCGTCCCGCAATCCTGGATTGTGTCCATAAACCGGGACCGGAATTCCCGGATGATCTTGGGGTCCCATGCTGCAACGAGAATTCCTTTGTACTCGGCATTCAGGAGCACTCCGCTGATTTCCGCATCGGTGATGCTGGTGTTCTCTGATGATTTTGCAGTTCGTCTGTGATTATTCATTGAAAAAAGGGAGAGGCGTATTGTGTCACGGGCAAAGGAGAAGGCAAGGATAATAGACATCGCAGATGCTTTTTGGCCTGTATTGGGGTAAAGTTCCGCACATGAAAGTCTTCCTTACAGGTGTTGCCGGCTTTATCGGGTTCCATGTGGCGCAGGAGCTGCTCAAGCGCGGCGATGAAGTCGTCGGACTCGATAACATGAGTCCGTACTACGATCCGAAACTCAAAGAGAGACGGCTCGCAATGCTCGAAGGCAAGAAAGGATTCACATTCGTCCGCGGCAGCATTCTCGACCGCGCGACCGTCAGAAAGTGCATGAAAGGCTGCGACCGCGTCTGTCACCTGGCCGCACTTGCCGGTGTCCGCTATTCGTTCGAGCATCCCGAGGAATACATTTCGACGAACATCAACGGGTTCTTTGAGGTTCTCGACGAAGCGCGCCTCCAGAAGATTGCGGGATTCATCTACGCTTCCAGCAGTTCTGTCTATGGCGACAACAAGGAAATGCCATGCAAAGAGACGCACCGCACCGACAGCCAGCTTTCGCTCTACGGGCAGAACAAGAAAGACAACGAGCTGATGGCCCATACCTACCATCATCTCTACGGCATTCCGGTCACAGGTCTCCGGTTCTTTACGGTCTACGGGCCTTACGGCCGTCCCGACATGGCGCTATTCCTGTTCACGGATGCGCTTCTGCATGACCGGACACTCCAGATTTTCGGTGAGGGCAAGATGCAGCGGGACTTTACGTACGTCGACGACATCGCTGCGGGCATCATCGCGTCTCTCGACAAGAATTATCCCGAAGAAATCTTCAACCTTGGGTGCGGACGCAAAGAAGAGCTGATGGAATACGTGCGCATGGTGGAAGTGAGCTGCGGCAAAGAGGCGAAGAAGGAATATCTTCCCATGCAGCCTGGCGACGTCCGTCTCACATCTGCTGACATCTCTCACGCCAGAGAGAAACTGGGTTTCATCCCGAAGACGATGATCCAGGAGGGAGTGCCCAGGTTTGTGGCTTGGTACAGGGAATATTACGGGGTATAGCAAAATAAAATTGCCAGTGATGCAACATGCATCTACAGTCTTTTTTCTATGAAGCCCCGACACCTCCAGAGAGAGCAGATCGACAAGCTTGTCCTTACGGCCGTTCAGAATCTGAAACCAAACTCCGTGGATTCCGAAACCCGTCTTTTTCATGATGCCGTGATGAATTCTCTGGATCTGATGCGCGCTGTCAGGAAGATTGAGGAGGCACTGGATATTTCCTGGCAAGACATGGAAAATTCACCGGATATGACAGTGCGGCGGCTGCAGACTGCAGTCTGGGAGAAGTATTCGGAGAGCAGCGCTGTTGCCTGAAGAGGGCATGCAATATTCGGGATCGCAGGCATACTACGGGCATGTCCACTGCACTCGTCACCGGCGGCTCCGGCTTCTTCGGAGGCATTCTGAAGAGAGTACTGCTTGAACGTGGCTGGAGCGTGATCAATGTTGATCTTGTGAAGGATGATGATGCGCATCCTCAGCTGGTTTCCATCCAGGGCGATATCCGCAACCGGTCCGTCCTCGATCATGCAACCGCAGGACGGACGGTCGACGTTATTTTTCATTGTGCTGCAATCCTGGCACATGCGGTCAAAGACAAAAATTTCCTCTGGTCCTGCAATGTGGACGGCACGCGATCGGTCGTGGAATTCGCAAAAGCCCGTCACGTTCCTAAAATCATCTTCACATCGAGTAATTGCCTGTGGGGCGAGAACTTCGGGCGGCCGATCCGGGAGGATGATGACCCGAATCCCGTCGAAATCTACGGCCGATCAAAACTGGAGGGGGAGAAAATTCTTGTTGCCGAGCGAGGGGCAACGGATGTGGTTATTTTCCGGTGTCCCACCATCACCGATGCGGGGAGACTTGGTCTGCTTGCGATTCTTTTTGAGTTTATCGATGACGGAAAGAAAGTCTGGACGGTTGGCGGCGGGCTCAACCGGTATCAGTTCATTTACGCGGGCGACCTGGCTGATGCCTGTATCCGGGCAGCCGCCTATCCCGGCACTGCGATCTTCAATATCGGTTCCGATGGGGTGAAATCGTTCCGCGAGGTGTATCAGGAGGTGATCGACCGGGCCGGGAGTACAAGCCGGGTCGCTTCTCTCCCGAAAAAGCCGACACTCTTTGCAATGAAAATCCTCTACAAACTCGGTCTCTCACCACTCGGTCCCTATCAGTACAAAATGATCGCGGAGGATTTCGAGTTCGACACGTCATCCATCAAGCGCGAACTCGGATGGCAGCCGACGCTCACCAACGGCGAGATGCTCTGGAAGGCATACGAATTTTATCGTGAGCATCGAAAAGATCTGGCGGCGGGGGATCACGTTTCGGCTCATAGGCAACCGGCAAAGATGGGAGTGATACGGGTGCTGAAATGGCTTTCATAAGGGGAAATCTGGTATTCTGTCCCCCCATGGGAATCCGTCGTCCCTCCTCAGGCCCGGCTATCACGCTTCCATGCGAGGAGTGCAAGGATGGCACCCGGCATTGGGATCGTGTCGATCAACATGTACTGTGTCCGAATTGCATCGAGTCCCTTGTGACGAACGAGGCGGAGAAGCATATACGTTTTGTGGTGGAGCAGAACAGGTGTCTCATCTGCCATGAGCTCGGGACTGTTCACTATGAAACTTTTCCTCTTCGGCAATCTATTCCGATACAAATTGATCTGTGTTCGGAACATATCCGCGCTCTTCTTGCCCGGCGACTCGGTCCACATGCATTCGAGCAGATCCGCCGGCATCTGGAGGGTGCAAAACTTCTCCCCGCGGAAATTTTTCTTCTACATGAGGCTTTTTACGACAGTCGTGGTCATGCTCTCCAGCCCGCAGAAGACCCATGGTGAACGTTACCGCCGAACCCACGTTTCTGATCGCACGTCTTTGAGTTGTTTCCATCCGTTCGTATCGAACATCGGTTCGCATGCGCTTAGACAGACAATCGCCGAAGCAGTTTTAACGAGTTCTGGTTTGTACCGCCGCACTTCAGATCGCGATTCGTACTGCCAGTCATGACCGAAAGATCCTGCTATCAACACCGAACCCGAACCCACATCCCAACCCGAACCCAATCCCGAAATTGCCGCCATCACCTCCCGTGCCGGTCCCATCCTCTCCGGCGGGCGTGAAAACCATGTAAGGATCGCGCTTGCGGAGATCATGCAGGCGAGCAACGGAAAGGCGCCCGGATGCCGTCGGCCAGCAAAAAGATGTACCAGACCGCCGATCAGGAGCGGCGTGAAAAGAATTGCATAGAACGGATAGGGAACCGATGCCGTAACGTAGGCGCAGACAAGGATGAACGACGCGATCAGATACCAGTCTCTTGAACGGAGAATTCCATATGTACCGACAACGCTGATGACGCCCGCACCGCCGATGATCCAGAGTTTACCAACAACCATCAAACGTTCAATCACGGACCCGCTCGCGCCGCCGTCGGCGTGGATGACCATGGTGGCGATCGCAAGAGGATTGCTGAGTGACCAGAGAGTGAGGAGGGCGAAGGGCGCAAAAGTCAGGAAAAAGGATTCGGTTCTGGAACGATGAGCGCGGCGGAGGATATGCCAGACGAGAGGAAAGAAGAGGACACTCTGGAATGCCGTGAAGACTGTTGCGAGCCAGAAGAGTCCGATTCCATATGGTATTTTTTTGCAGAGCTCCGGTCGTGTCCGCAGCCAGATGAACACCAATGCCTCCATCGCGACGATCAGTGCAAGAACCACCGATCCGGCTTGGACGAGAACCGCTGTAGAAAAAAGCCATCCTGCAGAAATCATGATGCGGTCCTGCTGATGCAATGTGCGGGCCTGCCCGTCCGTAGCCCGGGGGCGAAGGCGGGTCATGTCCCATACGAGCCAGACCGCCTGAATCATTAGTGTTGCCAGCAGGATCCGCCAGAACATTTCCTGAAATGACAAAAATTCGGTCATAGACATCAGCCAGCGCATCAATGGAGGGTGCGGATAAGGGATATTCAGGAGATATTTTGCTTCATCCGTGCGCACACCGCCGAGTGCCTGCCAACGGGCAAGAACAACCGCAACAAGTTCCAAAAAGCCGACGATGATCAGTTCCTTTTGTCGTCGCATGGGAGGAGGGAATGGTCATTCATCATGATCATCAAGCATTTTTCGGGATCATCACCGCGACGATGGTCGCTGTACGTCACAAAAATGCGGTCATGAACGATGCGGTCGAGTGACACGTTCGAGAGAAGCCACCCTTCACGGTCGCTCACCTCCGTCAGCGCTGTCCGGACGGAACTGCGTGTATCCGCATCTGTATAGAGAGGAAGGATGTTCAGGATGCGCCAGGACAACGGTGCTCCGCAGACCAGTAAAAGTGCCAAAAACACGACAGATGGATATTTCACGATGAGAATTATGAATGAAGAATTAGGAATTATGAATGGGTCTTTATTCTTCATTTATAATGCTTAATTCTTTATGCGTTCCAGGTAAACAACCGCCCGATCGTGTAGTTCCAGATCATCCCGACAAATGCCCCGAGTGCGAGACTTCCGACCATCGATATGCCGTAGGAGAAGAGGTAATTGGTGACGGCGATTGTCGCAAGTGCTCCGAACGCGCAGACGATGTTGTACTTGATGAATCCGGTGACTGCCTTTGATCCGCGCAATTTCGAATAGGAGAAAGTCCAGGCGTTGTTCAGCACGAAGTTGAAGATGATTGCTGCTTCGATGCCCGCGAGCAACGGCAGTGAAAGAAGGCCGTATGCAGACGATTCGCTGAGTGCGAGAACTGTCGCAAAGTATGCGGCTAGGTTCACGGCAACGCCGATCGCACCGACGATGCAGTATTTGACAAGGGTGAGAGGGATGAACCGTCCGACTGTCGCGTCATACAGGAATTCCAGGTACTGGATCCGTACCTGCGTGGAAAATTTACTCTCGCCGCCGATCCGTTCCGAAAACGAATACGGCAGTTCTTTCATCATCGTGTCCGGCCGGACATGAACGAGCAGATCGAGCAGAATCTTGAAGCCTTTCGGGTTCAGACGCGGCAGTGTTTCCTCAAATGTCTCACGTGAGATCGCAAAAAATCCGCTCATCGGATCCGTCACGCGCACCTGACATACCCAATGTGCGAGAGATGTCCCCAAACGGCTCATCCGTGCACGAAATCCTTTCCAGTCTCCTACACTTCCTCCCTCCATGTAGCGCGAGCCCATAGCCATCCCGTGATTTTCCTCCACTGCGGCGGCAAGTTTTGGCAGCAGCGACATATCATGCTGCCCGTCGGCATCCATCACCGCAAAGACATCACCTTTCGCCGCCAGAAATCCCTCAATCACCGCTGACGAAAGTCCGCGTCGCCCTACGCGGCGGATCACGAGGACGTTCGGATATTGTCGGGCGAGTCTTCTTGCCACTTCCCATGTTCTGTCCGGTGAATTATCATCAACAATGATGATTTCGTGATCGACAGCCTTCAGCGTGTCGACGATCTTCGGTATGAGGATCGGGAGGGTTTCTCTTTCCTTGTAGGTGGGCAGGATGAGGGAAAGCATCGGACAAAGTATAGTCGAGAATTTGGAATTAAGAATGAAGAATTAAGACCGGGAGCAGCACTTTATTCCTAATTCTTTATTCTTTATTCTCCTCGCGACGTAGCCAAACTCTGCTATATTCTTCGTATATGAAGATCCTCGTCACCGGTTCCTCCGGCACCATCGGCACCCGTCTCTGCGAAACCCTCCTGCAGCGTTCTTATGATGTCCAGGGCGTCGACTGGGTCCGCAACAAGTGGCAGCCGGCGGTGGATGCGGTAACCACACTGACGGACCTGCGCGACGAGTCCGCCGTCGAGAAGATGAATTTTGAGGGCGTCGACGTGATCGTGCATCTTGCCGCCAACGCCCGCGTCTACGAACTCGTGGAAGATCCCGCACGCGCCCGCGACAACATGGTCAGCACGTTCAACGTTCTGGAGTTTGCTCGGCAGAAAGGGATCCGGAAAGTGATCTTCGCTTCCTCGCGCGAATGTTACGGCAATCTCCCTGCCCGGAAATTCAAAGAAGAACTTGCGCGCATTGAAAACTGCGAGAGTCCGTACACCGCAAGCAAGATCGCGGGTGAGGCGCTCGTCGAGTCCTATACACGCTGCTACGGCATCGATCATGTGATCTTCCGGTTCAGCAACGTGTATGGCATGTACGACGACAGCGAGCGCATTGTGCCGCTGTTCATCCGAAAGCTCCGCGCAGGCGAACCCGTCACGATTTTCGGCGAAGAGAAGTGTCTCGATTTCACGTACATCGACGACACGGTCGAAGGAATTATTTCCTCCATCCTCAAATTCGATCTCGCAAAGAACAAGACATTCAATCTCGCATTCGGGGAGGGGACGCACCTCATTGATCTTGCGAAGAGTCTCAAGCGTCTGCTCAAAAGCAAATCCGAAGTGACGTTGGGCATGCCGCGTACGGGGGAAGTTGTCCGGTACGTAGCGGATATCACCAAGGCAAAAGAGACGCTCGGTTACGATCCCAAGGTATCGTTCCGTGACGGGATCCAGAAGTCGGTGGAGTGGTATACGAGGAATGCCTAGTCAGGATTTCTTCTCCTCGTGATACGCCATCTCCAGATTCACATCCCACCCCACTTCGCTCTGCAGAGCTTCGCGGGGCGTGCAGTTACTTCTTTTCTTCGTGGTACGCCATCTCTAAATTGACGTCCCACAGATTCGACTTGTCTGTCCGTCCCTCTGCAATGTTATCCACGGCCATCATCGCGGTGAGCATGCTGTGGTCCTGGTTGTTGTAGCGGTGCATGCCGTTTCGCCCAATAAGGAAGAGGTTGGGGATCGTGTTCACGTAATCGCGCACCACATGGAGCTGTTCGAAGCTGCCCCAGTAGGCGGGATATGCTTTGGGCATGCGGAGAACGCAGGCATCCAAGACATCATCTTTCTTCAGGAATCCTATTTTCTCCATTTCACTCACTCCAAGATCAATCATCTCCTGATCGGGCTTGATCCAGAGATCACCGCCTTCGTTCACAAAGTATTCGAGACCGATCCAGACGGTGTTTTTCCAGTCGCTGACCATGTACGGACTCCAGTTGTTGAAAATCTGCACGCGCCCCACGCGGACATCGCCTTCCTGGATATAGATCCAGTTATCGGGCACGCGCTCCTGGATGGTTTTGCCGCGCTCCTGCACATGTAATTTCTTCAGCAGTAGTCCGACGGTAAGAAAGTCGCGGTACTGCAGGCCTTCCGCAACTTCCACGACAGTCGCCGGTGCGCGGGGCGTCATCATCCCGATGAGATGCTTGATGGGCATCGTCGAGAAGAAATAATCGCAGGAAATTTCCTCTCTTTTTCCGGTCTCAATGTTCTCCAGCGTGGCCGAGGTGACTTTCCCGTTCGTCAGATGAACTCCAGCAACCCTGGTTTTCATCCGGACATCACCTCCGCATGTTTTTACCTGATCCGTTACAGTTTCCCACATCTGACCGGGCCCGAATTTGGGGTAGAAGAAGCGCGTGATCAGCGATGTTTCGCGTTCTTCCTGCGCTTTTTTGAAATCACTGCTCAGGAGGTCTTTGACTGCATGGATGACGGCGCGCTTGAGCGAGAGTCCCTTGATGCGTTGTGCCCCCCAGTCGGCGCGGATCTGCGCGCAAGGGATTCCCCAGACTTTTTCGGTGTATTTCTCGAAGAAGGTCTTATAGAGGCGACGACCGAACCGGTTGGTAAAGAATGCGTCGAGATATGTCTCGTCTTTGAGCGGGAACATCTGCGCCTTGATGTAACTGATTCCGATCAGGCAGGTGTTCCAGAGTCCCAGCCGTCGCGCCACGGTCAACGTGATGCCGATGGGGTAGGGGAAGAAGTGCTTGCGGTAGAAGATGCGGCTGAGACGGGGGCGTTGCAGCATGACGGAATCTTCTTTTTCGGGATCGGGCGCAGATAG
>CAYGGB010000030.1:0-8476 GCA_964349295.1 uncultured Candidatus Peribacteria bacterium
AATATGCACGGTCATCCTCTCCACCTTCTTGCGAGTCTCAAGGACGAATACGATCGGCTGCGTCCAGGGAAACAGTCACTTCTCTCCATCTTGGAAGAAGTTGAGCTTCCGGAGTCCGTCTACAACTCTAATGCGATCGAAAACTCGACGCTGACGCTTGATGACACGGAAAAAATTCTTCTGCATCAGGAATTGCCTCCTCATCACAGCAAGCGGGAAATTTTTGAGGCGATAAATCTGGGAAAAGTGACGGAGTTTTTGAATGCAAAAATTGAGAAAAAACCCGTGCTCGACGAAGAATTTATTTTGCTCATTCATCGAACGCTTCTCAGTCATATCAACGATGATTTCGCCGGACGGTTCCGCCGGTCAGATGAATATGTGCGCGTTGGTCCGCATGTCGCGCCGGCACCTCACGATGTTCCCTCTCTCATGGCAAAGGCTCTGGAAAATTATCACGGCTCCGGTCACGCCCTTGACCGGATTATTGCATTTCACACGGAATTTGAACGTATACATCCGTTCCGTGACGGGAACGGAAGAGTGGGTCGGGCCCTTCTCAATTTTCAGCTGAAGATGCATGGCTATCCACCGATTATTATTCGCAATAAAGAGAAAACAGAGTATTACCTAGCTCTTCAGGTATATGACGTCGACAAATCCGTGAAACCCTTCGGGCACATTGTCAGCGTTCTGCTGAAAGAGAGTTTTCACAAACGAATTGCATACCTTCGCGGGGACGAAATTGTTCTCTTGAGCAGGATTTCGAAAAACCATCCCGAACGATCACCGCAGAGTCTGGCCAATGCCGCAAAGCAGCAGTCCATGCCCGCGTTCCGCGAGCGGGGACGGTGGAAGGTGGGGAAGGAGATGTTTGGGGAGTGGCTGGGGAAGTAGTACGCTTGATACATGCAAAATTTTCCCCGTTCCGGTGTCGTTGTATTGATGTTGTCGATGGCCCTCACCGCCTGTATCCGCATCGATGTCACCCAGACGGTTTCCAAAACAGGTGTCGCCCAGGTTGAGCTTCTCTACGATCTCAGCAAGTTCACGGAGATGTCCGATGAGATGGAAGAGAATGACGATGGCGCCCTCACGATCGGAATCTATGGACCGGCTTCATCATCTTCTTCGTCGGCCGGAGCCGATGCCATCGATTGCGCCGCATTCAGGGCACGGCAGGCAGAAGAGTCTGCTCCCATCCCCCTCTCTGGTATTCATTGTGCCGACAAGGCTCCTAATGTTTTCCTTCTGACGGGCTCGCAGAAATTGCGCCGCTCCGAATTTATCCGTCGCAGGTCCGGCAAGAAGACCGTCTATCTCTACAAAATCCAGAATGCGAACGCGTTGATGAATTCGCAGACGAAAGAGATAGAAAGTGATCCGTCGATCGATGCGGGTTCGGACCAGATGGGCAAGGAACTGATGAGCTCGATTCTGGATGGAACCTTTACGGTCATCATGCCGGGGCGGATCACCAAAGCGCCGGGTGGTGTGATCGCGGGGAACCGCGTGACGTTCAAGTTGACGGATTTTCCGTTGAAGCGGGGTGGGTTTGTACAGTCAGAAGAATAAAACAGGAACGCTTTCGTGGCGTCCGTAAAGGCCGTATGATTGGCACAGTCCGATCATTCTTCCGTCGTAGGCGCGTAGCTCAGCTGGTAGAGCACAGGTCTCCAAAACCTGGGGTCGTAGGTTCGAGCCCTACCGCGCCTGCCACTTGTGTATAATGATCAATATGTATGCTGTGCACGCATAAAAATCTTTCCGAATATCTGACCGTTGGTGCGTCTGTCATCTTTTCTCTGTTATTGATGACTGCTTGGGCGAATACGAGTTATTTCCCAGCAGAGTTGATCTCATCGTTCTGTACCATCACTTACCAATGTAAGGATTCAAAAACATTGGAAGCATCGTATTGCTCCAGTGATGGAGTGACGCATCAGTCACTTACCACATGTCCGCAGGATTGCAATGACGGCAGATGTACATCTGCAGACGGCAACCTTCCGGAAGTTCGCGGAACCAAAGAATTCTATAAGCCCGGTGAGAGCGTGCATTTTGACGCAGCCGCGAAACATAAAAACGGTTCGGAAATCCGGGCGAGTGAAGGCTGGTACATGGTCTACCAGGTTTTCAAACCATCCGGGGACGGAGGTACGGCGGCTCCGGTTGATATGGAAAAACGTGCTACGGAGAATAACGGGCTGTGGAGCATCAATCTTTCGCTTCCCTATGATCCTGCAGCATACGAATTGAATGTGGTTCTGATCTGCGACGCGGCGTACGGCTGTAAAAGCTCGCCTTTTCACTATACTACTACGGTAAAAATAGATGTGCGGGAAAACAAAGCCCCACTTATTCTCGTCCCGGCTTCGTCTGCCAGTTCGTCGTCTGCGGGTCTGTTGCCACCATCCACCATTCCTCCATCTGCCGCGGTTGTCAGTTCAAGCAGCAGTGCCATAGCCAATAATCCGGCACCTGTTCTTTCCGCACACCAGGATGCCGTGGTCCCCGTCAGTTATTTCCCGGATATTGATGCGTCGTCTCTGGAGGGGCAGGCGGCAAATGCACTTTTTGATCGTGGCATCATCGCTGGTTTTCCCGATGGGACATTCGGCGGTGATCAGGCCGTCAATCGGGCGCAGGCGGCAAAATTTCTTCTTCTTTCCATCAGTGCAGTAGTCTCTGGTGGCGCGGGCGGGAGCCGGTTTACGGATGTGCGTGATGGAGAGTGGTTCACCCCTTTTGTCGTCGGTGCGTCTGACCGGGGGATTATCAGCGGGTATCCCAACGGCAGTTTTGGACCTGCTGATGGCGTGAATACGGCCCAGTTTCTGAAGATGGCGACCAACGCTTTCAATCTGCAGTACAACTCCCCGTATTCGTACGACGATGTACCGCAGGATGCCTGGTTCGCCACGTTTGCCGGGATAGCCGAACAGTATGCGTTATTCCCAGATCGTCCGTCGCGGCAATTGATTCCGGAAAAAGTGTTGAGCCGGCGGGAGGTGGCCATTGCGATTCATCGTCTTCTTCAGGCAAACGGCAGGTGATGGCGACGGTGTTCTGCTGTCACTCCTGAAGCATCTTTCGTGCATCCGCATTCCCCGGATTCATCTTCAAGACCTGATCAATCAATACGCGTGCTCTGGCTGGATCTTTTTTTATCAGGTGCCTTGCCAGTGCCGTCATGATCCGCGGTTCGTCCGGGCTCAGCGCATTCGCTTTTTCCAGATTCACCAGCGCTTCATCCTCTTTGCCCTGTGCATCCAGAATCAGCGAAAGATTGAATAGAACACCTTCCGAGTTGGGGTTCCATTTGAGTGCTGCGCGGAACTGTTCTTCGGCTTCTATCATATTCCCCTCTTCCAGAAGCATGCTTCCCAGTTTGTTTCGCGCTTCCACGTACGACGGATCCATTTCTACGGCCTTCCGGTACTTCGCCATCGCCTTGGGGATCTGCTTGTTGTATTCATCCAGTACACCGAGTCCCACGAGCGGTTCGGGATTCAGCGGATCGAGTTTTGCAGCCTGATTGAACTGGTCTGCTGCATCCTCCACGCGACCGACTTTGGCGAAGACCGTCCCGAGCCCCATTCTCAATTGCGCATTGTCGCCGTACCCGAGCCCATCCCGCAGCAGTTTGATCGCCTGGTCATAGCGGCCCTCGTTTTTGTCCATCGTTGCGAGCGCCGACCGTGCGGCGACGGATTGGGGATAGAGGGTCAATGTATTCGTGAAGAGAGAGCGTGCCGAATCCCAGATGTGCGTTTGTATCGATGACATGATGGTGAATGCGATGATGATTCCCATTGGTGCAGACATCCACATGCGTCCGTAGGGGCGTCGCACCGCAACGCCCGTCGCCACGGCATTTGCGATTACGAACAACAATCCAATCATCGGTACATACATATACCGGTCCGATGCGAAATACATTTCGCCGCCCTTATGAAAATTGGTGAACGTTGGTGCGAGCGTGATGATGAAAAAAATAATGCCGAATTGTAAGGGCACGGCACGCCTTGCCCCCATCCATACATGCAATGCCCCGACCATACCGGTAATCGCCAAAATAATGATGACCGGCACAAAAAACGCCGGTAGAAAAACCGAAATCTCCCCGTGATAGGGATAGAACGTACCAAGCCGGATCGGGAGGATGAATTTTCCAAGGTAAAAGACGGTGCTCTTGGCCGCCATCAGCGCCGTTTCGTACATTGAATGCTGTGCAAGAATGCGTTCTTTTCCGGCAAGTGCGACGACAAAAAAAATGCCGGAGAGAATCAGATGCGGAATCTTGTCGAGAATCATTTTCATGTCCCATTTCCGTCGTTCAATCAGAATATCGGTCATGATCAGAATCGCCGGCAACGTGACGGCCATGATTTTCGACAACAACGCGCATACGAAAAATATGATCGATATCACGTACACCGTAGGGGCACGGCACGCCGTGCCCGTTCCCCGATATCGCATATACCCAATCCACGCCGCCAGAAAAAACATCGTCGACAGCAAATCCTTCCGCCCCGCCAGCCACGCCACAGCCTCCGTATTCAACGGGTGCACCGCGAATAGTAACCCGACAAAAACGGCCGCCATCATTCCCCGGGCATCGTAAGGGCACGGCACCGCCGTGCCCTTCTCCGTCTTCGCATACATCCGCATCAACATATACACCGCGCCCATCACCAACCCTGCGTTCATCATATGCATTACGATATTCGTCAGATGATACATCCACGGATCCAATCCCCCGATCAGATAATCAATCTGGTACGACACGAACGTGAGCGGGATATACAGCTCCGGATCGTAACTCGTGAACACCGTCTTTAGATTTTCCGCGGTCATCCCCCGGACAGCGAGGTTATGCGTGATCAGCAGATCATCATCGAGCGGCGCAAAACCCTGCGTCAGCGTCCGCCCGAAAGCGGCGAGAACGAGAACCACGGTCATCCCAGCAATTGCTGCCCATATCCATTTCTTCATATGCTGATTGTAGGGGCGTCAGGTCGCCCCGCCCATCGCTTGACGGTCATATGATTTGGTATGCATTAATCATCCCGACCATGGCCTAAACCGCGAAATTTTGGTATCATAAGGAGAAATGCATATCGAACTCCATCTCCCCCGTCCGGGCCTCACACTGCTGGCTGCTGCCGCGGTTTCGGGATGGGCGTTGTACTTTACGACGGGACAGACACAGACGGCGTCCGTGATTGAGGCTCCGGTCATCGTGCAGGCCCAGCCGCAGATTCCTGTCGCGGCGGTGCCTGCTCTTCCGGCAGCCCCCGTCGTATCCGCAGTTGTGCCGCCGATGGAGCCGGTCGCGGCGTTGCCTGTGGCACCTGTTTTTATCGAAGACGAAGACACATCGGGACTCACGCAGGCGGAAATGCGCATCAAGTGGGCGCGCGCGGAGCAGGAATATCTGCGTCAGAAACAGGACATCATCCGTGAACAGCTCGAGGGGCTGCGTCAGGAACGCGAAGCTCTCGGCGACGTCATCAATGCGGATCTCGAACAGCAGTTCCGCCGCAGCGCCGAGCTTCTCACATCACTCGTCAAAGATGAGAGCAAAGCCGAACAATTCCTGCTGATGTCGTACCGTCAGCAATGGGAGGCCGAAGAGCGTGCGATGGCCACCGCCACGGGGTCGCCGGAGGGCAAGGTGGTTGTGTATTGGCCGATAGAACCGAAGATCGGCATTTCCGCGTACTTCCTCGACAAGGGATACAAGGAGCGGTTCAAAGTCGAACACTACGCGATCGATATTCCCGTCCCGCAGGGGACCGCTGTTCTCGCGGCTGCAGATGGCATCGTGAAAGACGTCGTCGACCACGGACTCGGATACAACTACGTCACGATCGATCACGGCGGCTATGCGACCGTCTACGGACACATCAGCACATTCAGCGTGCGCCCCGGTCAGCGGCTGCGCGCCGGAGATCCCATCGGATACTCCGGAGGCATGCCGGGATTGCCGGGCGGCGGTTCCTCCACAGGCCCCCACCTGCACTTTGGTGTCTACGTGAAAGGCGTGCCTGTGGATCCGCTCAAATATCTTCCGGAATACAAAGCGGAGTGATGTTGTCATGGCGAACCCGGCAAAGAATGACAATAAATGTCACATCATTTTTATAATCTTCATTCTTTATTCCTAATTCTTAATTCTCGATTTCGCATAGGCATCGGTCATTCCTGCCACATAATCCTTTACCGCTTCGGGAAGATTGCTTCCGGTTTTCTTCCGCAGCAGGAGAATTTTTTCTGTGGGGTGCGCGAAGAACATATCACAGAGGTGCGTAATGATTTTCTGGCCTTCCATATTCGCCTCCCGGACGCGCGGGTTTCCATACATATGCCTGTGCAGGAAGCCATGCAGGGCGGTGATTTTTTCCTGAAATGATTGTGAGAAGAGGACGAGAGATTTTTTTGCGGTATAGACATCATCCAGTGTCCTGATGTTTTCTACTGCAAGTCGTGCATCTGTGGTCGTGTACAGATCGGAAACTAGGAGATGAATGAGCGCGCCACGGAGGGACGTTCCCCGCGCGTTTGCCATCGCCTGTGCTGTCGTTGCGAGAGGAACAGTGGAGAGTTCTTCCGGGGTGAATAATCCGGCGGCCATTCCGTCCTCACAATCATGGGCGCTGTAGGCGATCTCATCGGCGATATTCACAATCTGGGCTTCCAGACTCAGAGATCGGTCCTTTGCGGTTCGTGGTTGATGCTTCTGCAGTCCTTCCAGGATTTCCCGGTTCAGGTTCAGTCCGGGATGATGTTTTGAGTGCTGTTCCAGCAGCGAGACTATCCGGAGCGATTGCTCGTTATGCTCGAATTTTGAATCATGTTTTTTCATCCATGTATCCAATGCCATCTCGCCCATGTGCGCGAACGGCGGATGACCCAGATCGTGTGCGAGCGCGATGCACTCGGCCAGATCTTCATTGAGTGAAAGCGTGCGCGCGATGTCGCGGCTCAGTTGCGCCACCTCCATCGTGTGCGTCAGTCGCGACCGGAAATGATCGCCTTCTCCTGAGACGAACACCTGTGTTTTTCCCTGCAGTCGCCGGAACGCCTGTGTGTGGATGATGCGGTCGCGATCGCGCTGGAAGGGGAAGCGGGTCTCATCCTCCTGTTCCGGTTCAGGACGGCCAAGCGCCCCCTGTATCGGCACAGCGTACGGAGCCAGAAGAGCGTCTGTGTCAGTGATGCGTGCAGTGAGTGATTTCATGGGAGAGTCAGCATATCGAAGAAGAGGCCGCAGACGAAACTCGTCTGTCAGCCCGAGTAGCCCGTTTGCGGAGCCATCGCACCGCTGTCAGCCCGAGTAGCTCGTTGTGGAGCAACGAGCGTACCGAGGGCACGCCCAAAGGGCGCCGGGCAGAAACGCTTGTCCCTGGATAACCAGGTGGGTGACCGCATCCCCTCACCTCGGTGAGGAGAGATTAAGCCTCCCAATGAGACAATCAGAGAAGAAACGTCAATGCCACAAAGCGGACCGTCGAGCTGCGCGAAAATTATTCCCGGGCAAAGCATTTGTCCATTCCCAGATAGTGGCGATAGGTTGCGATAAACGACTTTTTCAGAATCTCGGTCAAATCCTTTTCAGCGCGCAAAAGAGCGTGTTATGGTGACCTGTTTTGACGGCATCGCGATAGTCTTCAGTATGTTTTTCCCCGTAAGTCTTCGATGGCCTGAAGTAGTTCCTCGTCGCTGACCGGAGTCGGGCGATTTCTGAATTTCGCGACGAGTTTTGATTGCGTTTTCGGGCTCGCGGTAAAGATATCAACAGGAAAATCTGCTTTCTTGAAGTATTCATCGACAAGAGTTTTCACGCGTGTCCGCAAATCCTGCACTTCCAGCGCGGCGGGATCCTGATGGTCATGGGGTTTTCCTGCTTTCATGAGTTCTGTGATGCGAAAGGTTCCGCTGTGTCCGCGCAGTGAAAATCTTGCAATCTCGTCTTTTTTATCCAAATCAAAGTATCCAATAATAACTCCATGAACCGGGGTACCTGGATTTTTATGGAAGGAGACAGATGATCCGATGGGAAACTCGGTCTGCAATTCTTCATAGCGACGTTTGAGATTTTCCCAGACATCATCATCAGACAGCATGTCGACATCGATGCCTGCATTGGATGGAAGGAGCTTTTTAAGCCACGACCGAAAATATTCTGGATTGAAGGAATCGATTTCCCTGTCGGTGATCTGGGTCCGAAAAATCTTCTTCAATTGTTTTCTCGTGACACCAATGGGATCTATCCCCATCACCATCGCGTACTCAATTTGTCCTCTTGTCGGCCTGTTTTTTTCGTCAGGAATGACTGTTGCTACCTGATCAAGAAGACGTTGTAATTTTTCGTTATAAGAAGGTTTTGCTTTTTCAGAAGAATCATCGGACGGTGTTTCGCTCATAATGATATTATTTCTATGGTACCGTGTACGGGAGGCGAACCCGT
>CAYGGB010000031.1:0-8475 GCA_964349295.1 uncultured Candidatus Peribacteria bacterium
GTTATAGATATTCCGACATTCTTTGCGAACGTCACTCGCTTCATCAATACGGAAGTTCTCACGATTGCCAGTAATTTCCAGCAGGTTGACAATCTCCGTAACGTTCAGGCTCTTCTCGCACAGCGATTCTTTAGTGGCGTCGAAAGCGGACCGGGCCGGCTTGGAGATTTGAGTGCCCAGATCAAGCGACACATCGAACGTTTTGAAAATCTCAGAAACAAAGATCGGGCAGCTGAAATGTTCCTCTCCTCTTTGGATAGCACAATAATCACCCGTCTCGGCGGTCGGGAACAAGCGGCCATCTTTATGAAACGTATCGCCGATACACCGCAATATCTAGCATTGGTAAACAATGGAGAGAAATACTACGCCCAGAGCGTTGCCAACGATATTGTGCTGGCACAAATCACCACTCATCGCAGCAACGGCCAGCATATTATGGATTTGGCGAACAATGATCGCTTCATTTCGCCAATCGAAGAACAGAACCTGATCGCAAATAATGAATTCCGGCTGGCTCAAATACTCGGACCCGAAAGCAGACAACTTAATGGCATGTGGACGGCAATGGCAATGCGACAGGTACTTGCGGACATGCAGACTACGACAATCAATGTACGTGATGATGTATCACGCAGACAGGCGACGGATCATTTGCGTCAGCTCATTACAATGTATCTAGCTTTGCAGCCTTTGTCTGCAACTGGAACTGCTCTCCCGGGCATGATTCTGCCCCCTGCTATTGGAGGACTTCCCATTCTTCCAATTGATCTACTTGATACTGGGCCACGTGAACGTATTCGTGTCATCGCCCGGGCAATGATGGCAGAGTGGCGACGGTTGCCCGCTGGAGATACCAGACTCGAATTCTTCCGCAACGAATCAGCACGTGGGGTCATGGAAATGCTTTTCCATGGGATGTCGATTCTCAATATGACTGCGACAGCGGATCATGCTCTGCTTCAGGAAATGATTGAGGCATGCAGTAATTTCTTCCTAACGCATGAACCAACACAAAACTCTTTCGAACACGGAACGTTGCGGGCCGCATTATATTTGGGCAGAGCCGCCTTGGGAGACGGACATCCTGCTGTAAAGCAAATTCAGACAATCAATATACTACCGACATCATTGCCGGTAACCCACTATCGCGGGTTGCCCTCAGGATTCCTGCGATAACAGGAAAAGCCGCTTCTACCCATGAGGGTGAAGCGGCTTTCCGTCCAGTGTTGCACACTTGATTACTTGGTCTTCATCGAGCCGCTGAACAGCTTGTTCACAACTGAACGGTGTCCAGTTGCAGTAATGCCACCGGCACCAGATCCAGTCTTAACGAAATCATAGTCGTTAAGGAGTGAATCCAGCGTCCAGCCATTGAAGCTTTCTGCGCCGCGAACAGTGAACGTATTGTCCGTTTTGTTCACAGTTTTTTTGCCACCCTTGCTATCCACTTCTTCCTCATCCCAAGTCGCCTTACCGATGATCGCGCATTCAACTTCGAACATATCGAGTTTGACGAACGACATTGGGCGGTAAACAGGACGAATGACAAACCGCGCAGACTCGGGAACGAACGTGAAGTTGGTAGTCACAGGGTTACGGTTTTCGTGGACCTGTTTGGCGACCTCCTTCACGAGGTCTTTACCATCTTGATCCAAGACGAAGTTACCGACCTTATCGCCCACGAGAGGGCGAAAGGACCACTGCGAACTGCTCCTCACGAATCGAGTCTGGTTATCCGTGAGGATTGCCGGGGTGAAAAACATAATCCAGAAAATCCAGAGAGCAAGCGCGATCAAAATCACACCCGGAACGCTGGAAATGCTGATCAGGTTCCACTCCCATACCAAGTGCCCCGGAGTGCCGAGAACAGCAGGGACAGCCGGGGTGGCATGTCCTGCCGCATCGACACCAGCGGGGATAGCGGGGGTGCCAGGAGTTCCACCGACTCGGCGGGGGAACCACTGGCTCTGACTGAGCCAATAGAAGCCAAGGAGCAACGACAGAAGGACGAAGATACCCATGACACATTTCCTTCCTATAGAACTGAACGGAACCGGATTAGCCCTCCGGTGTTGGGCAGCTGAAACGTCGTAGACATCTCAGTTACCTACAATTATACTCGTAAATTTGACTTTTACAAGTATTATTTCATATTAATAATTGGCTTAAATTAGCCAAATACCGTTATTTTTACATATAAATAATCAGAGTTGTTCACCACAAATGCCTATCTCAGCTCTTCGAACTCAACCACTTCCCAAACCCACCCCCGAAAATATAATTACCAGTCCCACGGCGCCATGCACCCGTGCGCCCTGCGGCATCTTCCATTGTCTTTTGTGCCCTCGCTGACACCGTCTTATTTTCAACCCCTCCAACGAAAGCGGCCCCCTCCTGCACCATTTCATTAATCTGACGCTGGAGCTCGGCACGCTTATTCGCCATAGAATATTTCTTTTTCTCTTCTGCAGACATATCTGTTTGCGCAACAGTATCGGCCATATCAATCCATTTGTTCTGAAGCAAGAGACGGCCCACCTCTTTCAGCTGACTCTTCACGTACCAAGACTTGGGATCAAGCTTCTTTTCTTTGATACCCTTCAGCATCGCATCCCAGACAACTTCGAGCTTACGTGGCCTGTGCGCAATAGAACCCCATGCCGGACGTGCGCCCCACCGGGGCCAGAGAAAGGCAAGTTGGCGGGTACCGAAAAGACGATCGACGCACAGAATTTTATGGAAAAATGCACCAACAGGACCCGAACGGGGAATGTGATCTGCCGCAAAACTTACCATCTTCATTGCTCCGTATGCTCCGGTTGCCAAAGCCGCTGCTGCAGCTCCAACAGGAACTGCGATAGGTGCTGCGCCGAAACCCGCAGCAATACCCGCTGCCGTCAGTGCAGCCGTACCAGCCCACGTACCTGCCTCCAAGATTTTTGTTCCTTTTGACGTCGCCGCGTTGCCCACACCACGCGGAACCTGAATGTTCTCGTGTTCAGCAATCTGGCAGATAAATTGCTCATTGGAGCCCAGTGCCAGTCCTTTTGCCGCGGCAATCACCCCATTGGCGATACCGTTTGTGAATGTCATTTTCCCCCCCGTTTTCTCCTCGATCACTTCATCCAGATGTTCGTATTCCTGCTGGAGTGGCTCATTTCCCAGGAATTTTTCCTGTGCAGCCATCTCTGCAGCATCATCGGACATCTCGCGTATCTCAATGAAATATTTCTTGTAAATCTCAATAACGGCACGGGCGCCGACGGGAGCCTCTTTCTCATGTCCATGATCATGTGACTCTTCGTCCAATTCTTTCAGTTCCCGGCTCAGAATATCCCCTATAAGTCCCGGATTTGTATCTTTATCAAACTGGCCTTTTTGTATATTGCCGGCTGCATCAAAGAGCTTGGCGTAGTCGTTATTCGTTGGCTGGTGCATGTCTTTCATGCTTTGAATCTGCCGGTGGATCCGCTGAAGATGATCGGCAACACCCCGGTAATATTTAATGGCCTCATTGAGTTCCCTCGCTTTGTCCATTGCATCTTTTTTCACATTGGGCCGGGTTGTTCCAAGAGCAGGTTGATCGTGCCATCCTGTTGCATACTGCTGTAAAAAGGAGCTTTGAAAATTGACCGGAAGGGGAGGAGTCGTCGTGCTCAATCCTCTCGGGAAAAATTTAAGATCCTCTTTGATGTAATTGTGCTCAGTTTCCGCTGCAGAGTAATTCTCGCCAAATGTTTTACCTGTCATGCCCTTAAGCTGATCAATCATTCCGGAAAGTGCCTTTTTCGATCTGGCTTTCTCTTTCTTTTCTTCTTTATTCGTACCTTCGAGCACGCTGATATATTCAGGGTGATCAAACAACATCAGCTGAGCCTCGCGGATATTTACTTCGCTGACCATTCCAGTCTCCAACCGCCCACGGACATAGCGAACCATAAGCAATTTTGCGACTTGCTTGGCCTGCTCCGCTGTTAGATTAAAAAAATCAACCGTATGACCGACGGGACTGAGCGTAATGCCATAGAGAGCATTAAGTTGGGCTTTGGATTTCCCCTGAATATCTGAAGCGATTTGTGTTTCGTTTTTTGTCGTTGACCAGTATTTGTTCGAATTAAAAAGTACCTGAAACTCATATTTCTCAGGCTTAAGCGTAGTTGTTCCAGGTATGTAGTGGATACTCGAGGCATCCACGACAAACTTCACAGTCTGACCCTCCATTTTCTCCTTCGCCTCCTGCTTGAATGCCATAGGATCCGTGTTGGCCAATCGCCAGCGGATCTCTCCTGCCGCACGATATGTATCTTCCTCAGTATCGCGCTCTGCAGCCTGCATTGTCCCCTCTTTTCTCTCACGCCCTCCAAAAAAAGTATTGAAAAAGCTGCCGATATTGTAACGGCTATTGTCAATAAGATGATGCACAGTCCCCTGCGAGTTCTGACGCTCACGGGTGACACGACGATCAACATACCGCTCGCGCTGATATTCGCCAGGCACCTGCGGAGCATCTGCTTTCCTGCATACACGCGCTTCAAGCATTGGCGAATGTGCATGCTGGCTTTCAAACTGCCCGAGAAATTGGTGTGGTTTGATATTCATCAAATCCTACTATTTTACCATAAAAACGATACGGATGTTAGGATATAGCACTTTATTTACTGCATAAAGCAATGCACTAATTTTGTCTCCAATAAGCCATTTAATGGCTTTCTTTCTTTCCAGCATCATGCTTTTTGCCGTCCCCGTGGGATTCCCTGTGTCCCATGTCATGAGAATCTGGATTTGCCGAAGATTCTCCATACATCCTACCGATAGCTGCGGCATTTGCCCCTTCGCCCGTAGCAACTATTTTCTCGGGATTGAATTTTTTCTCATTATGTTTTTGATTTTCACGAGCATGCTCATGCCCATGATGATCAGCACTTTTTACTGAAGATTCTCCATACATCCGGCCAAGAGCTGCTGCATTTGCGACTTCTCCAGAGGCTTTCATTCCTTCGTTCGTGGATTGTACGACCGGTTTGTGCTCAGGTGCTGCAAATGCAGAATGATCATGTTCATGCACATGATCATCATGGGCATGTTCGTGGTTACCATCCTGCCCGTGCCTGTCAACATGGACATCATCTTTATGGGCAGAAGAATGAGGGGCGTGCGACTCCGGTTTTTCTTCAGCAGTTTTATGGCCGGAATCTGATACAGCGGTTTCAGCAGGAACCTTCGCAGGAGCGGTCTTCTCAGAATCTTTTGAAGGATCACTCTCTTTTTTCACCGCTGGCTTCACTTCAGTATCGTAGGATTTTTCTGATTTCGTCTGCATCAACGCTTTTTCCACCAGGTCAATAACGTCATTGAGATAGTTTTTATTGGACAATTTGGCGATTCCATTTTCTTCATCGAGCAGATGCAGAATTTCTTTCTTTTCTTCATCAGTAAAATTGATACCGTCTAAATCTTTTTTCAGATGTGCATCAAACGCATTGGGGCTGGTTTTGTAATGCTCAAATAATAGTTTACAAAGATGTGAGATCTTGGATTTCTCCTCTGCTGAAAGATGATCCACGGCTGGCTTTTCCGTGTCAGGCAATGGCAATCCGGCTCCCGGTGGAGCCGGCGGATGTTCCAACGGTATTCCTTTCAGCAATTTTTCAGCAGCTACCGACGTCTCGGCAATCACCGTGAGAATATTCATCACTTCGGTGATACCGCGATTGCGCTCGAGCGCATCGTTGATCAATTCCTCAAGAATATGCGCCTGATCCTGCGCTCCACGGGCAGCATAGGACGAAAGAGCCTTGAGGGCGGCATCATATTCCGGTCTCGCGGCCCCGCGTGCATGTTCCTGTCCGACCTTCGTTGCCAAGCGATGCAACTGCGGATCCGGCGGTCCTGGAGATGGATTTTGGGGCATCGTACTAGGATACCATATTTACGATCATTCCGGAAGCCGCGTGTGCAACTTCCGGAATGAATACTCTGCAGAGCCGGGACTTTTACTGATCAATATGCGTCGCAATGTTGTACTTGCCGCGGGCAAGCACCTCAAGGAGGCAGTTCTGGATCCTCTCAAACGCCGGATCTCCGGCAATCGGACGGACTTTTGCCTTGCCGATGCTGAAATCCGGATGAATATCGGCATCTGCGAATTTCTCTGTTCCGCGCGGTTTGTACTGCACTTCGATCCCGCTTCCCGTCGCACCTTTGATTTCAACGGTACAGTCGGCCCACTGATTCGTCTTCAGAAGCACCTGCGAATTAAACACCGCCGTTGCCTTCGCCGGCATCTCACGGAGCCACTTGAGAACGTCATTCTTTTTGTACACGACAACCATATCCCACTTGTCAGCAGCAAGACCTTCGTTGACTTTCTTCATATTGTCGCCGGTTGCGGGAGCCAAAGGACGCGGAGCTCCTATAGTATTTTTGGGATACCAGGAAAGCGACTGGTCTTCGCCGGTCACGGAAAGGAAACGAACGAATGCGTATTCACCATCGTCATTCAGTTTTTCAGCAACGGCATCCGTCCCCTTTGCGCCGGTAGAAGTTGTTTCGCTATCAAGAAACTGTTTCATATCGGCTCCCACATGACGCGATCCCATCGTGCCCATGATCGCATCCGGAGAAAGCTTCACGGACTTCGCAATGAGCGCGGGTAATTTTGCTTTCAGTTCCACCTTGGCGAACTTCCAGAGTGCGGCCTCCTTGTCATCTTTGGACTGCAATTTTCTTTCTTTTGCAATATACGCATCGAGCATCTGCTCCAACTGTCCGGAAGCAGATTGATCGGAGACAATTCCCATCAACGCGGTGTAGAGCATTTCGCGAGCATCCTCGTTTTTCCCGAAAAACTCTTTCAGCTCATCACTGCTTTGAGTGAGCTCGCCAAGAGCGTTGAATCTGCCGTGTACACCCCTGTGCTGAAGCACATCACGGAGCATTTTTACTTCCGTATCGACTTCTTTGACACCTTCCTTCAAAGCGCTTCGCGTCGTGGTCAGATCCGCTTCGATACGCTGCTTGAGGGGACCGATAACAAGCTGCGCCTGACCTGCCTCAAACTTATATTTGCTGACAAGTGTCTGCTCCCAGGCGGCAACCTTCGGTTCGATGATCTTGCGGATTTCACCGACGGTATGACCGGATGCGAGCAGATCCGAAATCAATTCGGAAAACTTGCTGGTCTGCCTGTCTGTTTCCAGAGGAGCCGCAGGATCAACGTCATTCAGGCTCGTAAGCACTCCTTTCTTTTTATCAACGACGCGATCGGCCATGACATCGTCCACATTTTGACCGGATGCTGCGTTCACAGCATTGTTCGCTTCGTCTTCAAATTGCTTGTCGTAGAGTTTGCGACGCTCATCCCGGGAGAGTGAAGCCATACAAAGTAGGGGGAAAAGATTTCTTGTATATTATGCACTATATTGCAAATAATAGCAATACACCGCAAAATACTGTTTTGGGTTCAAAAATACTGTCAAAAGCGCCCTCACGCCGCCATCGTATACTACACCCCAGAATCCTCCCCCTTCTTTGTTTGATCCAGCAGCGCCGCATGCTGCGACAGATCCTCCTGTTTCTGGAGTTCACTCATCCTTTCCTCAAACGGAACAAGCGCTTTTTTGCTCCATGTATAGAGTTCCTGCTGCTTGCGTGCGACCCCCTCGACCACGTCCCATTCCTCTTCCAGTGTGTCATCAAGCTGACGCGACTCCCCGGCAATTTCCGTATCCATCGCTGAGCGCCGGTTCTTGAGAACTGCCGCCCGCGCCTCCAGAAGATCGGCATCTGCATTGAACAACTCTTCGAGCCGGTTGCGGAATTTGAGAGGAAGAAGATCCTCGCCGCCAAGCTTTTCAAATTCCGACAGTAATTCCTGACGTGTCTGTTCAGTGATTTTCCTGGCATCCACCAGACGGTCGAGACAACCGTGCAGTTCGTGTTCGAGCGTGCCGTTTTCGGGAGGAGGAGCGATGGCCATAGGATTTATTGGATGATGGAAGTTTTATTGCGGAAGAACGTATTGCCGCCGCGCAGCTTGTCGGAGAATGTCTGTGTGGTCAGCCGTCCACTGATGCGCGTCGATACATCGCCCGCAGGGGTCACCGAGATAAACGCGCCCTTCCCCTCTTTGCCGACAATTTTGAAGAGCAGCTGATTGCGGATACGGCTCATGGGCATCAGCGACGCACGGAATTCCTGACCGCCGATCACAAAGAGGACCGGCCTGCCGACGGGCGGATTGCTGAAGAGTTCGGCGACGCGGGTGAGCGGCGCGCGCTCCTCCTCACCCTGCGATTCGAAACCGCGGATAAATTCGAATCCCTTGAGCTTGCCCATCCGCTTCGCCCAGTAGAGAAAATTTTCCTGCTTCTCGGCGGGAAGCATGCGGATAAGACCTTCCAGCGGACGACGATCTGTCCGGACCATGGCGAAAGCGCTCTCGACCGTGACCGTGCCGCCGAAGCGTACGCC
>CAYGGB010000032.1:0-4189 GCA_964349295.1 uncultured Candidatus Peribacteria bacterium
AGCACCCACGAGAAGAACTCCTTTGGGGATCTTCGCGCCGATGTTCGTGTACTTGGTCGGGTTCTTGAGAAAGTCGACGACTTCGACCAGATCCTCTTTCGCCTCCTCCGCACCCGCCACATCATTGAAGCGCGTCTTCACCTGTTTGGCATCGGCGACTTTCGCGCGGGACTTTCCGAAAGAGAGTGCGGTCGACTGGCTGCGCGCAATACCACGGAAGAGCCAGACGACCCCCCCGATCACGAGCAGGAAGAAAAGAATGTCCGGGAGAATCGCAAAGAGCATGTTTTTGGTTTCCTGATTTTCGATCGTCACAACAGTCGGATTTTTGGGATCGTTCCAGCCCAGCTGGCTCACCGTGTCGCTCGACTCCTTATAGGACTGGAGGATAGAGTCATCCTTGAGTGTTGCGTAGACCGTGCTGTCACGAACGAGGATTTCCTTGAATTCCCCGTCTGCATAGCCTTTTGTGATGCGGCTGAGCGAGACCTCTTTGGCATCCGTGAATTTTTTCTCGTTTTCCCATTGCGGATTCAGCAGGAACGCAATCGACAGAAACGCCAATAATCCAAAAAGGAAGATCGACAGAAGCCATTGCTGGCGATTGCGCTGGGGAGGTCGGGGCATGGAGGACACGGGGGGATGATAGCAGTGCTAGGGAAAGGGGTCATTGTTTTTCTGAAGGGAAAAATCGGCAATATCATTAACGAAAAGAGGTTTTTGGATTTTTGGTTGAATTTTGGACCTTTCGATTTTTCCAGACCCGTACGGAGAGGCAAAAAGGGAATGGACAAAACTCAACCAAAAACGAAAACGAGACTCCGACTTTTCTAAAATTCTATCCTCGGTTCCGTTGGATTCTTCGGCTTCCTCGGTTTCAGTTCGTTCTCTATACTCCCCACCAATGCCATCCTCTGCAACATCCTCAACCGTCTGGAAACCCTGGCACACCTGGGTCCTTCTCGGCTTCGTCATCGTCCTGTCGTACTTCACGTATTTCCACCGGTATTGGGACCCTCCGCACGTTTTTTGGGATGAGAACTACCATATCGCAAGCGCCCAGAAATACCTCAATGGCGTCTACTTTATGGAACAGCATCCGCCACTCGGAAAACTCCTGATCGCGCTGGGAGAAAAGGTGTTTCATCCCAACGCACGCACGGACCAGTTTCTCGGAACGGATTACGGCACGGATTTTGACAACGGTTTCTCGTTCGCCGGCTACCGGTTTTTCTCGGCCCTCCTCGGGTGGTGGACAGCCCCGCTGCTATTTCTGATTTTTCTGACGATCCTCAAAAATCCCCTGCAGAGCGCGCTGCTCAGTTTTTTCTACATCTTCGACAACGCGATCATCGTCCACACACGCGGGGCCATGCTCGAGGGCCCTCTGGATTTTTTCTGCATCCTGAACATTCTCTTTTTCTTTCTGCTGCTGCGGGACCGGATGGTGCAAAAACGCCTTGTTCTTTGGAGTGTGCTGATGGGCGCCAGCTTTGCGCTGGTAGTCACGACGAAGGTGCTTGGTCTGATCCTGATCCTCCTGACGCTGCCGGTCCTGTGGAAGTTGTATCCAAGCTGGAAGCGGATGCTGACGTTCTCTGTCTGTTTCGGGCTGCCATTCCTGGTGGTGTACTGCACAGTCTGGCAGATCCATTTCGCACGCGGAAAAACGATCCAGCCGGCTCTGCCCGACAGCGGGTATTACCAGGCGTCACCCGCGTACAAAATGTATCTGGATCAAGGGCGCGCGGGTTCACTCGCCTCTTTCCCGGTCATGTTGCGCGATTCGCTCCGGTTCGTCTCGCATTACAACAACGGCGCACCGCGCCTTGATCTCTGCAAAGCGGACGAGAACGGCAGCCCGTTTTACTTCTGGCCGCTCGGCGCGCGTTCCATCAATTACCGGTGGGAGACGCCGGACAGCAAGACGTACCACTATCTGTATCTCGTCGCGAATCCCGTCGTCTGGTGGAGCGCATTCGCAGGCGTGCTGATGGCCGCCGCTCTCCTCGTGTCGTCATTCCTCTTTCCGTTCAGACAGCAGCTCAGAAACCGGTTCCTCCTGTGCGTGTTCCTCGGCGTCTACGTGTCGTTCATGATCGCCGTCAGCCGGATCCCGCGCGTGCTGTATCTGTACCACTACTTCATTCCGCTCATCATCAGCATCATCATTTTTGCGCTGGTATTCGACGAACTGCAGAATTTCGGCAAAAAAGTTCTGCACGAGCACGGCAAAACGGTCATCGCGTTGACGTTCGCCGCACTGATCTTTCTCTCGCACCAGTACTACCGTCCGTTCACCTATTACGGAGGCCTCAACGACGCGCAGTTCAACCGCCGCAACATCTTTGGCCTCTGGGACATGCACTGCGTCAACTGCCAGCGCAACAATGGGCTGGTGATTCCGTCGAAGTAGAAATGATGTCATGCTGAGCTTTTGTCATCCTGAGCGGAGCGAAGGAGACAAAAGCGGCCGCGATGTCCACTTCGCTCCGCTCAGTGTGACATCGCTCGGGATGCTGATTACCGCTTCACATTCCTCCGTATCTCATACAGCTCCGTGAACATTCTCTTGATCACGTAGAATTTCGCGCCAGTCGGATTGCCTGCGCGTCGCGGAAAATGCGGCACATCAACCTGCTTCCAGGGAATCTTCTCCTGCTTGAGACGCAGGAACATTTCGGTATTGAACAGTTTTTCGACGCCATGCGTCGGACGGATTTTCGGCCAGACGGAGCGGCGGAATGCCTTCATGCCGCAGTTCACATCGCGGACCCAGAGCCCGAGCGCGAGCACGTTCATGGCCCCGAGGACTTTGCCGAGCATGCCGCGTGTGAACGAATCGGCACGTTTGCGGCGGCGGCCCGTGACGAACGCGTAGCCCTTCAGATGCGGCAGCAGGAGATCAAGATCGCTGATATGAAACTGGCCGTCGCTGTCCACGAACGCGATGTTGTCCATGGTCGCGGCATCGGCACCCAGGCGGATGGCGAGGCCATACCCCTGGTTTTTTTCGTGGGAAACGACGCGCAACCGGGAATCTTTTTTGGCGATATCCTCCAGAATTTCCCGCGTGCGGTCTTTGGAACCGTCGTCCACCGCAATGACCTCGCCCTTGTGACCGGCGGAATCAAACCATGAGAGAGCCTCGGCGACCACGTAGGTCACGTTTTCCTCTTCGTTGTAACAGGGGAGCACGAGCGAGAGTGTTGATCGTTCCATGCCGGGCATATTCGGGAAGACAGGGGCATGGTGTCAAGGTGCAGATGCGCAAATTGGTCGATATACTCGGGCGCATGTCTAAACCGCGTGTTTCCGCATACAAAATTTATCTTCGCCGGTGGAGCACCCCCCTGCTGTGCTGCCTGATCGTGATGGTGGCACTGGCGATCCGGCTCGCAGCCGCACCCGGCACCGGATACCAGTACGACATCGATCTCAACGGTGAATGGGCGCATGCCGCGACGGAGCTTGGGGTCGCACCATCCTACGAAAAGCAGATTGGCGGAACGATGCTCCCCAATTATCCGCCGCTCTCGATCATGGTCTTTGCGGCAACCGGACACGCGTACAAAGCGCTGCTGTCACCGGAATACGACATCAAACATCCGGTCTACCGGATCGTCATCAAACTCCCGGCGATTCTGGCCGATACGGCTGTCTGTCTGCTGCTCTTCTTTTTCTTTCTGCGGCTGCGGGGGCGGTTCGAGGCAGGAGTCGCCGGATTCGTCTATGCCCTGCATCCCGCCGTGATCTACGACTCGGGCATGTGGGGCCAGACGGACGGCATCTATGTGTGTGCCATCGTCGCTGCGCTCATGGCGGCATCGTACAAGCGATGGTTTCTCGCCGGCGCGATGACCGCGGCGGCGGTTCTGCTCAAGGCACAGGCGGTCATTCTTCTGCCGGTGATGGGACTGCTCATGCTTGGCGACTGGCGGCGGCTGCTTTCGGGAATCACGGGAGGCGCAACAGTCTGCCTCGTGGTTCTTCAGCCGTTCGTCATCCACGGAAATCTGCAGAGGATCATCAACATCTACCTCCACTCCGTGGGACAGTTCAACAACCTCACCAGCGGTTCGTTCAACGCATGGTACGCGCTTTACGGGGATAAAATCGCCCGCCCGGACACCGGATTGCTCTTCGGCACCCTCTCGTACAGGACTATCGGGTTTCTGGTATTTGGCAG
>CAYGGB010000032.1:4199-8428 GCA_964349295.1 uncultured Candidatus Peribacteria bacterium
AGCGTCACAGCAGGACTTCTTGCGATGTTCGGACCGACTCTCGTGCTGCGCCGGTCGCGCTCCACACTGTTGCTGCCGATACTGACAACCGGCCTCATCGGATGGGCGTTCTTTCTCTTCAATACCGAAATGCACGAACGGTACCTATTCCCGATTACCGCGCTGATGCTGCCGCTGATTTTCACCGGTGTGAGCGGCATCGTCATCTATGCGCTGAGCTCGGTCCTGTTTTTCCTCAATCTTCTCAGCGTCATGCCGTGGACGTTTATCGACAAGGCGATGTACGGCGAATTTTCCGAGCTGCGCGGATTCATCGGGTCAATGCAGTTCGTGCTGTTCATCCTCGCTGTTCTTCACATTCTCCATGTCCATCGGACTGTTCTCGTCCGGTATTCGTGGAAGGGATTGCGACAAGGAATCCTGACAATCGTGCGGCCGGTCCTGCATCTTCAGCGACGGCCTGCCACGGAAAAATAACCGCTCACGGAAACCGTACGACAGCGTACTGCCCCATCGGTTGTACGCTTGATGATCCTGCCCGTAATGACCCGAGTTCGTCCTGGCGGATGACGAACGTGCGAATGGACGGATCACCGCACCGGTCGAGCCCAAAGAGGAACCGGCCATACGATTCAACGCCCTGGAATTCAGCACCGGGATTCCCGTACTTCACAGTGCGCACGAATACGTTCGGATCCTCTTTCGTCGCAAACAGCGCGAAGATGTACGGCATATTCACGTTCCCCGTCACGCAGATTGTCCCGGTGGGATCGGCTGCCGCAGCTTCAGCGATGGCCTCGGTGAGTGATTCAAAGAACGCTGGCCCTATCATTTTCGGGTACTCGATAAAATACGTGACCGTGAACCGGACGAAGAGAAAGAGGAACGTCGCAATCACAAGACCGAAAGCGACACGCGAACGCCAGAGAACCGAGACGCCGATTGCCGCAAACGCGATCAGCGGAAACATGATGATGTTGACGCGGTTGATGTTGACCGACACGAATGCCGTCAGCACAACGGCAGAGAGGAACCATGCAAGCAGCAGAAAGAGTGATGCGCTGCGTCTGCGGATGAACATGAAGATGGCCGAGACCAGACCGATCGCCATAAACGGCGGACTCAGAACGTAGAGGATCCCGTAGCCCGGAATTGCATTCCAGATGAGGCCGTCATCCTGTGTGAGAAAGAGCCGCCATGCCGTCGCAAGATTTTTTCCTGCTTCCACATAAAATTCCCAGGAGCCGATGCCGAGATTCCCCATCGTCTGAAAACGCGGAACGCCGCTCAGACGCGGAATACTGAAGAACGGCGTGACGATGGACGGCAGTTGCCGCGTGTTGATGAGCAGATAGAGTGCAATGGGGAGAGCAATGGCCGCGAACACAACACAAGAGATGATCGCCGGATGCAGGCGCCATTTTTTCTTCCAGAGCATCCACGGAACGCTCATCGTCAGGAAAGCGGCAATCACGATATAGGACGTGCCGTAGGCGTACAGACACAGTGCGAAACACGCGAAAGCATACGGAAGGAGCTTGGGGATTTTTTCCGATCGGGCAGCCAAAAAGGTCCCAAGGAGAAAAAGTGGTGGGAACTGGTTGGATTCGAGCCCCCATCGTGAAATCATGATATGCCATGGCGCGATGACCAGCAGAAAGAGCGCAATCATACCTGCTCTGCGACCGGCAATATCTGTCATGTAGACAAAGAAGAGTGGCAATGTGAGAATGCCAATAAGAAGATGTGGAAGCCGTGTCGAAAAAATACTCAGACCAAACAGCCAGAGAAATGGCATGGAGATATATCCGGCAAGAGCGTGCATTCCCGACCCCCACGACACCAGCATCACCGGATACGGGAATCCGTTACGGTCGATCCCGTGCGTCAGCAGCGCGAAGGCGTCGTACGCGCTGGAGGCTTCGTCCTGATTGAGCCCCGGAGGAATGGATCCGAACGCATAGGCACGGACCAGGATCCCGACGACCACGATATAGACCAGGAGCGGTTCGCGCCGGACAAACTCCTGCGCCTCAATCCGGAGCCGGTGGAACAAGGTGAGGAAGCGGGACATGGTCGACATTGCAGGCAGTCTATCATTTTGATGCTGTAAAACCTGCTGCCTGCGCGGCAGCGGCATCTTTGAAGTAAATCCTGTTTGCTGCAGCCAGATTCTGACCGGATTTCGACATCACCGGATAGAATTTCTTGCCCCTCTTCGATGCCACAAACTGCATGCCGGCCGGAACGCGGGGTCCGGTCTCGGTGCGGAACTGACTGCCGGCCGGTACCCGGAAACTTCCACTCGCGGCTGCGACGACCGGCGCCGTGCCAAGCAGCAGACGGACCTCCCCTTTCAGCACCCCCGTCAGGTGTCCGTCAACGACGCCGTCGATCCGTACGACAGGAATCCCGGGGCGGCGATCGGTGCGGATCGTCACGGGAGGACGTACTTGCATCGTGATCCGGTGAATCCGCCCCAGGAGGATCCCCAAGACGAACACAAGGACAATTGCCACGACAGTGAGAGCTTTTGACAGCATGGAACCACTTTCCGCCCCACCGGACCGGGCCGAAAGAGGCTCCTGAACATTTAAAAGTCATGGCACAGACTTTTCCTTATCTAAAAGCCACAAATTCAGTTCCACACCATTGTGGAACGTCCTGAATTGTCCTTAGGCAAGCGTACGAGGAACAATACCCGATCACTGCCCTGCCTCCATTGCGGCGGGAGCGGACATCGCGGCGCCGTCAGACGATGCAGCAGCCTGATCGGCGGCCGGAGCCTGGATCTGCACCGGGACGACATCGATGATCTTATCGGCAATGGGATCGTAGAGGATTGCACGATCATTGGTCACGATCAGGTGATCACCGTTCTTGGCCTTGTTGTAAAAGGCATTGCGCGTGCGCAGCTGGTTCACATCGACGATCGTCGCCACCGTCGGCTCGATTCCGGCGGGAATCACATACAGTTTGCGGACTTTGTCGATGACCTGCTTCGCAACTTCCTGATTCTGCGCCTCGTTGCCCGAGCCTCCCACCTGCATCGTGAGTTCCATCAGTTTTTTCTCGGCATCGCGCCTGCGCATGTCGAGGACGACGACAAGAACAATCAACGCGAAAACGATGATCATGCTGAGCACTTTTCCGCCGGATCCTTTTTTGGCAGAAGAAGAGGGAACGGAGTTATCCATGTGAATGGGGGAATGACGGGGATCATCCTAAGCCCTTCCACAGGGCAAATCAAATCTCTATGATCGGCACATGATTTCCCTTGATGCTCTGAAGCCGTTTCTTTCCACCACGCTCGATACAACGGATTTCCGGAACCTGGGCGATAGATACGTCGGAAAAGTCCGCGATGTGTATACCAAAGCGGACAGAGTGATTCTGATCTCGACCGACCGGCAATCGGCATTCGATTACCAATGGTGCGCAATTCCGCTCAAAGGACAGGTGTTAAACCAGCTGAGCAACTGGTGGTTTGATCAGGTACAGGACGTGATGCCCACGCATGTCGTCGCAACGCCCGATCCGAATGTGACGGTGGCGAAAAAGCTCAAGATGCTCAAGGTCGAAGTTGTTGTCCGCGCGTATCTCACGGGATCGACATCAACGTCCATCTGGGTGAATTACGAACAGGGAAACCGCAATTTCTGCGGAAACGCGCTTCCGGACGGAATGAAGAAAAACCAGAAACTGAAGGAAGTGATCTTTACACCATCGACCAAGCCGGAGACCGGTCACGACGAATCCATGAGCCCGGAGCAGCTGATCGCTTTGAATCTGACGACGCCGGACGAGATCAACCGCGTGAAAGAATATGCATTCGCGCTTTTCCGTAGAGGACAAGAGGTCGCTGCAAAACGCGGCCTGATCCTGGTCGATACCAAATATGAATTCGGATATGACTCCGGGGGAATGCTCCGCGTGGGCGACGAAGTCCACACGCCGGATTCGTCCCGCTACTGGATCGCGTCCACCTATGAGGAACGTTTCGCGAAGAGCCAGGAGCCGCAGTCGCTCGACAAAGAATTCTTCCGTCTCTGGCTCAAGGAACAGGGATTCGTGGATGATGGCAGGCCGCGTCCGGCGGTGACGGATGACGTGCGGGCAATGCTGGCAGAGAAATACATCAGCCTCTACGAAAAGATGACTGGGCTGGAGTTTCAGGTTCCGGGTGATCCGGATGTGGTGGGGAGAATCGGGAAGAACCTGGAGAGGTA
>CAYGGB010000033.1:0-8101 GCA_964349295.1 uncultured Candidatus Peribacteria bacterium
GGTCCGCGAGTCCCACGAATTCGATTCTCCCGGTATTTATCCGATCCTCGTCCGCGCGCGTGCGGCTGACGGGACGGTTGCGGAACTGACGACCCTGGTGCGGGTGACGGAACCTCTGCAGGTCACCAATCTTCAGTTTGACGGAAAGCCCGCAGTGCAGGGAAGCAGAATCACCGGGGAGGTCCCGCTGGAACTGTCATTGACAGCCAAAACCCCGACGCCGCTCGTGCAGTTCAGCTGGGAACTTCCGCCGGAGGCGAATCTCCAATCCCAGAATGCGACGCTCACGGGAGTCCTCCGGAAAGAAGGCACATACACCGTGACGCTCCTGGCCCAGGGTGCCGAGGGCAAGAGCATGCGCATGCCGATCACCATCGACGTAAAACCACCGTCGGCAGAGCCTGTCATTCTTCTGACACCCGATGGCGGAGTGTCGCCCCTGACCGTCACCTACGACGCATCACAGACATTCGTACCGCCCGGCGAAACGGTTGCAGGCTTCAAGTGGCTGTATGGCGATGAGCGGGAAGAGTCGCGGGAAGCCGAACTTGCGGGCGCGCGTGTGACCCACACGTACAAGGATCCAGGCGAATACAAAGTGGAGCTGAGTGTCATTCTTATTTCGGGAAAAGAATTTAAAGTCAACCGCACGATCATCGTCCGTCGCCCCACACTGAGCGCGTGTATCACTGCCACCCGCCTCGCGGTTGAGGCAGGCAAGGGGATTGAATTCGATTCCTCCTGTTCGACAGGGGTAAGAACCAGCCTTGTATGGGATGTCCGCCGCGACGACCAGCCTGATACTATCCAGGCACAGAGCAGCGACCCTGTCTATGTATATGTGTTCGAGGAGCCGGGCGAATATACCGTCACGCTCATTCTCAAGGATGCGAACGGCAATGAGGACAAGAAGACCGTCTCCATTATGGTCAGCCCTGCCCCGCCGCTTCCTGTAGAATCACCTCCCTTTTCCCCCGAATTCCCATGAAACGTTCCACCCTCGTCCGTGCCTTGGCTGCGTTTGCCGTCGCAGGCCTTGTTTTGAGTGCGTTATTGCCGGCGTTTGCGGGATAATCACTGATGCAGTGAAAAATCCAAGGGCATCGATGCTTTTGTCTCAAATGTCACGAAGGCCCTGTCACCCGTTTCCTGATGCATGAATTCGCCTGCTGCGGCGATCATCGCCGCATTGTCCGTACAGAAATTCAGTGACTGCGGGACCCGGACGGAGACGTTTTCTCCCGCCAAAATCTCGGTTGAAAGATCTCTCAAATGGATATTTGCCGAGACGCCGCCGACGATGTGAATTTCACGAACGTCGGAATGCTTTTCCAGGGCCCTAAGGAGCCCATTGATGAGATGGTTGCAGATCGCGTGCTGGTACGAGGCAGCAAGGTTGCCAGCGCGTCGCATGGGCTGATCGTGAATGCCTTCTGCAGAAAATCCAAGGTCACGCAGCAAATATTTCAGTGACGTCTTCAGTCCCGAAAAACTGAAATCCAGAGTATCTTCATCATGGAGTGGCAACGGAAATTCAAATGCGTGAATGTTCCCTCCTTCAGCCGTTTTCTGGATCGACGGGCCGCCGGGGTAGGGGAGCCCGAGCATGGAGGCGCCTTTGTCGAACGCTTCGCCCGCGGCGTCATCACGTGTCCGGCCGAGCAGGGTTCCTGTCGTATGCGATGCACGGTACCAGAGGTCGGTGTGGCCGCCGGAGACGGAAAGAGTCAGCAGGGGAAATTGGGGAGGGTGGTTTTCGGACGGGACTGGTCGGGGATTCGTTTCTTCGTTTGTTCGTTTCTTCGTATTCTCGCTGGAAAGCGTGAGGCCGTTGTTGAGCCATGGTGAGGACAGATGGCCAAGGGTGTGATGGACGCCGATGAGGGGTTTTTTGTGGATCGATGCGAGCGCTCGGGCGGTGACGGTTCCGACAAGCAATGATCCGAGAAGTCCCGGTCCCCGTGTGACGGCAATCGCGGCGATGTCCTTCATCGTGACATTCGCTTCCTTCAGCGCCTGTTCCAGCACCGGAATCATGCATTCGATCTGCATTCGGGCTGCCTGTTCCGGGATGACGCCTGCGAGCGCTTCGAATGTTTTCCGTGAGCTCGAAATCACGTTCGAGAGGACGGCTACACCGTCGCGGACAACAGCAACAGAGGTTTCGTCGCAGGAGGTTTCGATACCGAGGATGAGCATGAAAGGATTGTACTGGAGGATTGAAGCTAATCGCAGAGAGAAATCATCCCTCGTACGCTCGCGTTGCGACGCGAGCTACTCGGGATGACAGGCCCGTGAATACAAAGTTCCTCGATACGAAAACTCTGCGGCGTTTTCTACTCGGTTCGCTAACACAACGGAAGCCGAGTAACTCCGCGCAGCGGAGTTACGAGGCCCCGTGATAAAAGGGGGCTGTCATCCCGAGTAGAAATTGTCGCAACAATTTCGTACGAGGGATGACGACAGACTCTCCTCCAGTTACAGTAAGCCCGTGATCAGCATCTTTCCCTCCCGTGCCGTTGCCCTTGCCCTCTTCGGCTTCGAAATCCACTGGTACGGCCTGTTGTATTTTCTTGCCTTTCTGGTCGCCGGATATCTGCTACCGCGCCTGCAGAAATACCGTGATCTCGGGCTTTCCCGGGATACCTGGCTGTCGCTGCTTTCGTGGGCGGTTGTCGGGGTGATCGCGGGAGGACGATTAGGATATGTTCTTTTCTATGAACCCGCTTATTACCTGTCAAATCCGCTGCAGATCTTCGCGGTGTGGCAGGGGGGGATGTCTTTCCACGGAGGATTTATCGGCGTCGCTCTGGTGCTGTGGCTTTTTTCGCGCACGCACCGGCTGCCGTTGTTTGTGCTCTGCGATATCATCGTTGTTCCTGTTGCGATCGGTCTTGCGCTCGGGAGAATCGGGAATTTCGTCAATCAGGAACTGTACGGGATCGTCACGACGCTGCCGTGGGGCATGTCATTTCCGGGTGCGGAAGGACTGCGGCATCCCATCCAGCTCTATGCTGTGATAAAAGATCTGCTGATCGCCGGAATCTGCTTTTGGCATCTGCGCGTCACACGCGACACTGCTTACCGGTGGGGATGCACCGGCGCGGCTTTTTTGATTCTCTATGCTATCGGGCGTTTCCTGCTGGAGTATCTCCGGGATCAGCAATATGCACTCACCGACATTGGTGGAATCCTGCTAACGCGCGGGCAGTTGCTCACACTGCCTCTTCTGATTCTTGGTTTGGGCATTTGTGTGGCAAGCAGATTGAAAAAACGGTGACGGGGGAGGATACATTTGATCAAATGTTGCGTATAATCCCAGATTCCTGCATTCCGGTCAGCGAGTGCAGAAAAGTTTTCCTGTGGATCGTGCATGGTCCATGTTGTTTGATCAGTGCAAGATGCGTGGCGGCTCCATATCCCTTGTGCCGTTCAAATCCGTAGAGGGGAAATTCTTTCGCGTACTCCCGCATCATCCTGTCACGGGTCACTTTTGCAACGATCGATGCCGCGGCGATCTCGGGATGCAGCATGTCCCCCCGAATGATGGATGTGTGTGGAAGCGGGAAATGAAACCGGTCGCGGCCATCAATGAGAAGTGAATCGATATGCATCTTTGACCGGAGATCCTCCAGTGCGAGCAGCATCGCCTGGTTCGTCGCGTACAGAATTCCCCGCTTATCAACAACAAAAGCGCTGACGGTGCCTATCCCGAACGGACACGTCGCGAAAATCCACTGGAAGGATGTTTCGCGCACATCGGGAGCCAGGAGTTTGCTGTCGGCAATAAGGAGGTCTGCCAGCGGTTTCTTTTTGAATGGTGACCAGCGGGGAAACGCGTGACGTCTGCGAAAGAGGGGGACATTCATCACGCATGCCGCGGCCACAACGGGTCCTGCGACCGATCCGCGGCCGACTTCGTCGATACCGGCGATAACTGGCATGAGTAACAGTGTACCTGTTCGCAAAAAGGAAAGTTTCAAAATTCAACCTAAAATACAAAAGCCATTAGGAATTTTGCTTGAGTTTTGTCCATTACCTTTTTATATCCCGCAAAAGGTTTCTCGCCACTACCCGCTCATCCCACTCTCTCAATCCTTCCTTCGTCTGCATCGTTGTGCACGCACCCATGCCGCACAGGGCAACGGCATCTCCCGACCGTGCATTCGTGAGCAGGAACCGGATTCCTTCGCGGCGGTCGAAAATTTTGTGCGCTTCGACTGCGTTTTGATCAATACCTGCCCAGATCTCATCGATCACTTTGTGCTGATCTTCTGTCACGGTTTCATCTTCACTGACAACAACGACATCGGCCAGCTGACTGCAGATTTTGCCTATCACAGGCCGTTTCTCGGGCATACGGTTGCCGCAGCTGCCTGTCAGGACAAGGAGGCGTGCGCCGGGAGCCAGTGTCGAACGGATCGCCGACAGGGTCTTTTCGTAGGCATTCGGTGTGACCGTGAAGTCGACATAGACCGCGAACGGCTGGCCGGCGTCAATCACCTCCATTCGTCCGGGAACGCCGGCGAAATTCTCAAGCGACGTCAGTGCGCGATCCACAGGAATGCCCACGGCATGTGCGCAGCTGATGGCGCACAGTGCATTGTCCAGATTGAAACGTCCGGGGATTTTCAAATGAAGATGCCACGAGTCTTCGTCATCATCTGAAAGAAGTGTGGCCGTTGATCCGTCCGGCGCCACAGTCTCGTTCTCGATCCAGAAAGCGCGGTCCCGCCCGTTCATCGGCCGACCGGGGGATCGTGAAGATGACCAGACAATGCGCCATTTTGCGGGGATCTGCCGGTATTCCTCATAGGTCTCGTCATTGGCATTCATAACGCTGACGCCGTCAGTCCGCAGCATCTGGAACAGAATACTTTTGTCCTTCCTGTACTGTTCCATCGTGCCGTGATAATCGAGATGCTCGGGCGAGATGTTCGTGATGGCGGCAACCGACGGCCACAGAAAATCATTGCGGTGCTGCACGAGCCCGTGCGAAGAAATTTCGGTGACGGCGTGCGTGCAGCCTTCATTCACACAGCGACGCAGGAATTGCTGGAATGCGAATGGGGAGATGGACGTTTTGTGCGTGGGATTCTCTTCGGTCCTGTCTTTGATCCGGAAGAAGCTGGTCGATGCAGCGCCCACGGTAACTCCAGACTCGTGAAGAATATGTGCGGTCATGGCGACCGTCGTCGTCTTGCCGTCCGTTCCGGTGATCGCAATGACGATCAGTTTCCGCGCCGGAAAACCGTAGCGCACGGCTGCAGCGAACGCCTTACAATGATGCCAGAACAGGCGCAGCGGGTGGCGTTCGGGAATCAGTCGTTTGAGGAGGGCAAGGGGATTCATGAGGGAAAGAAAGAATACTGGAGTACTGGAATGCTGTGAATCTCAGGCAAACCTTCCTTTGCTATTTCTTTGCGAGGATTTTTTTCGCTTGACGGATATCTTCAAGCATCTGTGAGGTCAGAGCCTCAGATGAAAGGAATTTCGCTATTCCGCGCAAAAATTCAACCACTTCGACTGTGACAGACTGCGGTGGAACGGGGATCAGTTCATCGATCATATGTACCTCGCAACTGGAAATATCCCCAAATGTCGGGCGCGGTCCTTTATGCATTGCTGCGGCGTAAGACTTGCCGCCGGCGATTGCCCTGCAGGCGAAGACTCCATCCTGCAGCCCAGGCGGCACGTCGCGAAGATCTAGGTTCAATGTTGGTACGCCGAGGCCTGTACCCCGGCCAGAACCGCTGATGACGCGGGCGGTAAAAAACAGATGTTCCATAAGCCGAGTATACCCCGTCCCATTCGTTACTTCTTTTTCGCCTGCGCGACAAAGCTCTTGCCGTACTTGTCCAGCTGCTCGGCGAGAATTTTGCTGTCGGGAGATAATTTCAATGCCTGGGCGGCAAGTGTCGACGCATCGGTGGCGTGTTTGAGAACGGCGCTCCGGTCCCCGCTGATGCTTGCGCGGTAGGCGCGGGTGAGTGCCCGGTACCCTTCTGCGATCTTGACGGCGACTTTGACAACGTCTTCATCGGGCTGTGTGAGGAGCGCGGCACGGGCGAGAAGAATGGCCCGCGCAGAGGCATATTCGGCCTGCGAGACATCCTGCTGTGCCAGCGCGGTAATCACCGCCTCCACATCTTCGCGCGTCAGTGTGAGCAGATCCTGGATGCGCTCTCCGCTGCGGTACAGCGTGTACCGGTACAGGATCAGCGCCACATCCCCGCGCGTGAGCTCACGGTTGGGGCCAAACAATCCGGCATCCGAAATTTCGGTCGTTGCCGTTGCGACGGCGTACCGCAGGTGCGGGTAATACCATGCGGACGTATCGGTGGTATCCGATGAAAGAGCCAGCTTGATGTCGCTGAATGCTTTTGAGTCCACGCCGTTTGCCGTAAAGAGCATCTTGAGAAACTCGGCTTTGGTGACGGCGCGCGTCGGGTAAAATCTGGTGGTTTTCGGCGGGCCGTCGATTACGTTTTTTGTGATTCCCCATTTGAGCGATGGCACGTACCAGGCGTTGTCCGGCACATCCGTGAAATCCGTGCTCTTGGCAGACGTGTCCGACTTCGGAATAAAGGCCGATGCGATGACCTTGAGCGCCTCCGCCCGGTTCACTTTGCGATCGGGTTTGAAGGTGCCGTCATCGTAGCCTGCGAGCGTCCCGCGATCGCTGAGATAGATGATCGCTTCGCGCGCGAAATGGTCTTTGGAAACATCGGGGAAAACGGCTGCAGATGCGACTGAAACCGTTCCAAACAGGAACGCTGCGAATGCGCCGGAAAGAAGCCAGGAGAGGGTCGTTTGGAGGTTCATTGATGTCACGACGAAGTGTAGCAGTTTGCATTGGAAACGACGACGAAAATGAACGGCAATTTTGAATTTTCCAGTCAGATGTTCCATGCATTTGCAAGTGCGAGCATACAGAAATTTGTCTTGCACTGACGTTCGTCTCTGTGTCCGTTATACTGAGATCGGAGGGGTGGCCGAGTGGTCTATGGCGCCTGACTTGAAATCAGGTAAACCTGCAAAGGTTTCGTGGGTTCGAATCCCACCTCCTCCGCCATGTACCAGTCGCCCTGCGGGGCTCCGATACATGGCAAGCCATTCATAGGTTCGTCACGTATGTTCATGATTACTCGTCTTTCAGCCGGCTCCGCAGCGCGTCATCGGTGGGCAGGTCCGATGCATCTGCGTGTCTCTTTTTCCATTTGTTCCGGATTGCCGTCAGCGAATCTTTGTTCGACGTGATCGCATCGATCAGCCACAGGACCGATTTTTCAAAGCGGCTCTTTCTCGCGTTGTCCCTGAGTCCGTATATGACGGTCACAAACGCATCTTCCCCACCGCGCACTTCGATCTTCATCTCATCGAGCACGGCGTCCACAATGCTCTGCTCGTCGAGTCCCGCGAGGAATTTGAGATCTTTGTCGGTGCCCGACGGGAAATAGTGATTCACGCCCAGACGCTTGAGGGAACACGGAAGCTGGAAATCAGCGATCACATCGGCAACCTGCGATGCCAGGCCTCCTTCGCTGTGATGGTCTTCGACAACGATCAGGTGCGCGGTGTCGAGTGCCGCGCGGATGATCTCCGATGCGTCGAGCGGCCGGATGCAGGAGACGTTCAGCACACGGATTCTCTTTTTCTCCTCATTCCAGAGTCTGTCCGCTGCGGTAACTGCATCATGGACAGGAATGCCAACCGCCACGATGGTCGCGTCATCGGTACCGTCGCCCGCACCGCGGATGATGTCGATTTTTCCGTTGAACTGATAGTCCTTCCCGTAAATGACGTCACCTTTCGGAGTCTTGAGCTGCTCATGACCGCTTCTCGGGAAAAACGCGTAGACGCTCTGCGAGCCGTCAGCGACGATTTCCATCGCGTGCTCGGCTGCCGCTGCAGCCTGATTGGAATCTGCGGGCATCCAGACCTGCGTGTTGTCGAACGGGATGTTCAGATAATTCCTGTCCTGATGCGTCTCGCCGTCTTCGCCGACGCTCAGGCCCGCGTGCGTGCAGTCATTCAGGATTCCGCAGCGGGTATGACCGCAGTTCACGTCGATCAGACGCGCATTTGCCCGTGCCTCGTT
>CAYGGB010000034.1:0-8072 GCA_964349295.1 uncultured Candidatus Peribacteria bacterium
CGAAGGAGGGCTATCGCGCGCGGTCCGTTTATAAGCTCATGGAACTGAATGAGCGGTTCGGGCTGATCAAATCCGGAGCGACGGTGATTGATCTGGGGGCGGCACCCGGGAGCTGGCTGCAGTTTGCAGCGCAGGAGACGGGACCGTCGGGAGCGCTGTATGGTTTTGATCTGCAGGAGATCGAACCGGTCGCGGATAACGTGAAGACATTCACGATGGACATCACCGATACGTATGCCGTGGAAGATCTGCTGCGACAGGAAGGCGTGCGCGAAGCGGATCTTGTCCTGAGCGACATCGCGCCCAATACGAGCGGCGTGAAAGATCTGGACCAGTGGCGATCGATCGAACTCGCGACCGCATCACTCACCATCGCCAAAGACTTGCTTAGACCAAACGGAAAATGCGCCGTGAAAGTGTTCCGCGGCGCGGACTTTGATGAATTCTTCGGGCAGCTCAAACAGGACTGGCAGGAGCCGAAGCTTGTTGAGGTGGAGGCGACGAGGGATAGGAGTCGCGAAGTCTATGTGGTGGTGAGGAAACCGAATATCTGAGAATTAGGAATAAAGAATTAAGAATTATGTACCCTTCTTAATTCTTAATTCCTAATTCTTACTTCTTTTGGCTACAGGACTTTCTACCGCCAGATGCGAATGCGCATATACTCAGGTCCATGATCGCCCTCAAAAACGTCTCCAAAGACTACGGCGAAGGCAACGTGATCGATAACGTCTCGTGCACGATCGAGCCTGGAGAATTCGTGTGCATCACGGGCCCGAGTGGCGCGGGAAAGACGACGTTGCTGAGCCTTCTTGTTGGCGCCGAAGACGCGTCGTCCGGGAGCATCATGGTCGATGGCGCGGATCTGCGGAAAGTGCCTGCGGGGGGACTACGGATCTTCCGCAGAAAGCTCGGCATTGTTTTCCAGGATTACAAACTGCTCGCGAACAGGACAGTCGCGGAGAATATCGCCTTCCCGCTGGAAGTCTGCGGCGCGACGGACGATGTGATCGAAGCCCGCACAGCAGATCTGCTCAAACGGATGGCGCTGAAAAAGCGCGCTGATGCATTGCCGCGTGAACTCTCCGGCGGTGAAAAAGCCCGCACCGCCATCGCGCGCGCCATCGCACACAAACCGCTGATCCTGCTCGCCGATGAGCCGACCCAGAACCTGGACCCCGACCAGATGCGCGACGTGCTCCAGACGTTCCGCGATATCAATGCCAGCGGCACCACCGTGATCATCGCAACGCACGACACAGCCCTCGTCGACCTGCTCCACACCCGCGTCATCCAGCTCGAGAAAGGCACAGTCATCAGGGACAGTGTCGGCGGATACCGATCGCAACAGGATAAGAAAATTACGGAGAAGCCCGTGCCCGTTGCGTCAGCTCCGGTGAATGTGGAGGCGGAAAGGGGGAGGAAGATTAAGATTACGGCGATTCATAGCGACTAGGAGTCCGACAAATCCAAAGGTTAGCCATGTCACACTGAGCGGAGCGAAGTGCGACTGGCGACGACAATGTCTCCTTCGCTCCGCTCAGGATGACATTGTCGCCTCGGTCCCTTTGGTCCCCTATACTGCAATCATGAACAAACCTGCCAAACGCCCCGCAATCTCCTACAAATCCTCCGGCGTCGACATCGAAGCCAAAGAAGACGTTCTCGCCGACATGGAACGGACACTGAAAACCGATGACGAGCGCGTGCTGAATTCGTTGAGCGCATTCGCGTCGCTGTATGACGGACATTTTCCCGACTACACACATCCGGTGCTGGTGATGAAGACCGAGGAACCGGGCAGCAAGCAGTTGCTCGCATTCCAGCATGACCGGATTGAATCCGTGTGTGAGGACATGATCAATCACCTGATCAATGATATTGCGGTGATGGGCGCGATACCGCTAGCGGTGCAGGATGCGGTGATCTGCGGGAAACTGGAGAAACCGATTATCAAACGGATCGTTGCCGGAGTTGCGGCTGCATGCTCGGCACAGGGATGCACACTGACAGGCGGCGAGACATCGGAGCAACCCGGCGTGATTCCCGCTGGCACATATATCCTCTCGTCCAACGTCGTCGGCATCGTGGAGAAAGCGAATATTATTGACGGATCAACGATCAAAACCGGTGATGTGATCCTGGCGGTCGCGAGTAACGGCCTGCATACGAACGGATACTCGCTTGTGCGGAAATTGATCAAGGATCAGCCGGAAATTGTGAACAAGAAAGTTGATCATATGTCCTTTATCGACGCCGTTCTCCTCCCCCACCTCTGCTACTTCCGCGCGCTCAAAGGACTCTTCGGCAACAAGCGCGTCCACGGCCTCGCCCACATCACCGGCAGCGGGATTGAGGGGAATCTAGAACGTGTTCTTCCGACGACCGTGAATGCCGATGTCGATCTCGCCGCAGTCAACGTCCTGCCGGTGTTCGATGTGATCCGTGAGGCGGGAGACATCGCCGACGCAGAAATGCTCCGCACCTACAACATGGGTGTCGGCCTGGTCATCGTTTGCGAAGCGACCAGTGCAGGTGCGATACAGGCGCACATGAAGAAGAACGGACATGACTGTTATCCGGTCGGAACAATCGTGACCGGGACGGGCAAGGTGCGATGCAGCGGGAAAGTGCGATGGTCAAACCGTTGAGTCTGTCAGACCGGAAGATGAGTTCGTGATGCAATCTTCTTTGAAATACAAAGAGACGTTATAAAGTGAATGGTTGATGCTGAAGACTGTCAATCGGGAAACGACCGGAGAGAAAACGACGAATGCTCCGGCAGCGCCGATGACCGGCAGTCTCCATCGTGCGTCCCGCCTGAGTTTCCGCGCGGCGTTCGCGCTTGCTCTCAGTGCGGCAGCGCTGATGAAAGCGGCAGATGATGTGGCGCCTGTTGAGCAGCCTCTCGCGACAAGTCAGCTGAACGCCGGTTTTGTGAGCGTGACAGACCGCTCGCTCCCCTCTCCCGATGAACCATTGGAGATGATCATGCAAAAACTTGAGGATCCCGCAATGGTCGAACAGTTCCTTAAGCTGCATGTGACAGGGCAGGATGTCTGGTTTCCGATCGGCTTCGCCGGGACGTACCGACGTGATCCGGAGGACTTCCTCAGGGAAAAACAGGGCCCCTGCAGCAACTCCGCGAACTTTGCGGGATACTGGGGGGCAATGAACGGGAAAAAGAGCTACACAGTCTCCATCCGGCCCCGCAATCCTCTCTACGTCCCCTTCTCCTCCTGGCACCAGTTCCAGGTGTTCTGCATCCGCCGCAACGAGCGGTATCTGATCTTCGATAACGGCAAGCGTCATTACACCACAAGCATCCCGGAATTTCTGAAGAAAAATTATCCGGACATGACGATGGTGGGAACCGGAGGATCAGTACCGTGGAAACGGACAAGTAATACTGTGCTCGGCGCGCTCTCCATCCATGCCCAGGAAAACGTGGCCGAGGGTGATATGGAGGAAAATACCGACCTGGACGGCATAGGACGCAGCGAGCCGTTTGCCATGGTCAGGCAATCGATTTTTTCGCATCTGGAAGAGAAAAAATAAGAACCCTCCCCCCAAAAATATTGCCCGCATTTGCAATTTTTGGGAGAATGCCGCCGTCATGAAGCGTAACAGTCTCCTCCTCGGGCTCCTCCTTCTCTGCCTTACGGCGGAAGGCCGGCTGCGCTAGAGAGGAATTGAGTAGCGAGCCCCCTTCCCCGCAAGAGAGGATTTTTACTTTTTCTTTTCCCGCCACTCCCATGAACACTCCCTCACACGCGGCTGCTACGTCTGACTCTTCAAAACAGCTGCAGGCAACACCGCCAGACAGCACAACTCAGGACACTGATGAAAAACAGAAAGTTTTCGAACGACAGAGAGCGGCAGACGCAAAACCGGAACAACAGAAAAGAATCATCGAAAAAGTCAGGCGCATACAGGAGGTCCGGTCACGCCTGAAGGACGTCATTGATCACAACCAGCGCAAACCGGTAGACGAAGAGCAGCAAACTTCATCTGTGACGGAGATGGTTCCTCCCGCCCCATCAACGACAGACTCTTAAAGCTGCTTGCAAACTTTCCACAAATCCCTAAAATTCGGCCACAATTTTTTTGTGTCCCATGCAGATCGTCGAACAGGTAAACATCACCATGCCCAACGTCCCCAGCTCGCTCGCAAAAGTCAGCGACAGGCTGCGTTCGTCGGATATCAACATCGACGCGATCAGCTGTACCGAGGGACCCAGCCACACGATCATCCACATCATTGTCGATGATCCCGAGACTGCCAAACTTGTACTGAAGGAACTGGGCCCCGTATCGACGACGGAAGTCCTTGGCATCAAAATGCGCAACAAGCCCGGCGCCATCGCCAACATCGGGCGGGGGTGCGCCGCAATGGGCATCAATATCCGCATGATTTACGCAACCACCTGCGGAAAAGAGGCGATGGTCTACGTGCGCATCGAGAATGTCACCAAGGCGATCGAACTGCTGAAGCAATGGGAGAAGAGTGCGGGGAAATTGTCCTGATGAATTCTGACGAAGCATGACGGGATATTCGTCAGATTTCCGAACGGCTCCGCTGCCGCAGCTGCGTGAGTGTTTCGTCCTTCAGCGTGAGACGCACCCGGCGGAACTGCTCCGGAGACAACAGCATATTGAGATCCTGATCGATCACCGTTTGTGTCACATGCTTCTCCACAAAATCCCGGAGCGACCGGAAAAAGTCCTGCCCGGTCATACCCGTCCGCTCCACAATCACTGCGGCATTCCACGCGAGTCCGTGAAACAGAAAATGGTGAATATCGTAGATGTCGCGGCCCGCGATTGTCCCGTGTCTGGCAAACCGGTCGAGTGGCGTTACCAGTTTGTTGGCCACCATCGTCGCAATCGTCTGGCATGGGATAAAACGATCAATATCGGCAAAGCGGACGACCTCGTATTCATTGGCCGCCGGCGGCGGAACGGTGATATCAAACGCAATGGTATTGCGCCTGCCGCCCTCCGCATCGTATCGCAGAAAATATTGCGGTACGGTCCTGCTCTGATCCCGGATCTCCAGACCGAGGGACGAGAAGACGGACTCCAGCCTCTCCCGCGCCACGGAGATATCACCCGGCGACAGGAGATCAAAATCCAGATCGACCGAGAAACGGTCCAGCAGATTACGCATGGCCGCGCACGTTCCGCCCTTGAAGCGCAGCATCGCCATCAGAGCGCGATCATCCGCAATCGCGGAGAGCAGGCGCAATAACCACGCGCGATGGATGGTGTCCGTGGTATTAGGAATCAACATACCGGTGCGGGGTAAGCGGATAACCGATCTCCTCCTGCAGCGCCCGGACTTTTTTCCAGTCCACGGGCCGGTCAAAGGAATACCACGGATTGACGTACAGCATATCCGCAATCGCCCGCTCAGCCGTCGCGCGGAAAATTCCCCCGACCCGCACGATCCCCTGCTGATTGTGCAGAAAACGCTCATGCAGTCTCCGGCTTACAAAACGATGCCCCGCGACCGTGAACTTCCGTGAGACGCCGGACGCGAACGTGACGGCCTGCACGGACTGCAGAATAAACCCCTCGTCGCGAAGTACCGACTCGGTCGTCACGTACGAAAAGCGATGCAGACACGCACTCCCCAGGAGAAGCGGATCGATCTTCTCCGGCGGGAGAATACTCAGGAGTCCACGATGAATGCGATGCAAAATCCCCCCACGCACCAGACGATGGCTTGTCACCCGGAGCGTGTTCGCATTCCGGATACCCAGCAGCACGGCGAGGTCATCCGTATGGAACAGCGGCTGCTCGGTATTGGAGAGGAGAGCAATGCGTTTTGCCGATATGTTTGTAGATGATGTACTCACTTGTACATTATAGAGAAACTAAATTGGTAAATCAAGCTGTAGGAGGGCAATTACCAATGCATGAACTGACTGCCGAAAAGGTTCATTCCGGACGATAGCAGTAAAAAACGGAGGTAATACAGAGGTGGCCCGGGTGTCTCAGAATACGCCTCCCGCACACTACATATGCCTCTCCTCAATAAACTGTCCGGAGCGTTTCCGGCAACACTGATGTACATCACCGCCGGCGTGCTCATCGAAATCTGGAGCATTGTCGCATTTCTCGTCTTTCCCCCCACAACAGATATCGGACTCTTCTGGACACTAGGATTCATGGGAACAGGAATCGCGCTTTTCCTGATCGGAATTTTCCTGGGCCGCATCGGCCGATCCGCGCGCACGGCGGGATTGCCGCCCGAGGAAGTGGTGCAGGCAGTCACGCAGGTCGAAAAAATGACGGCTCAAAAAGAGGAACCACCGGCAACCCCTCCGGCAGAAACCTCACTTCCGCCTGACCAACAGAAAGCGAAGGCGCCGCAGCAGTCACAGACACTTCAATCATCCAGACCATCACCGCCGCCTTCACCTCAGACAGGCGCGAAACAGCAGGTACAGAAACAGTGAATCATCCATGTCGTCGGTCGGTTCGGACCTTTGGACTGGGAGAGGAAGGATTTGGATCACTCGCCCAATTGATCATGCGGAAAGTAATTCATCACAGGGCGTGCTTCGAGTGTTCCAAAGCCGCAACCACCGGCATTGGGATCTGGATATTCCTTTTCGTTCAATGCTTTTGCGGGCTTATCCGCATGCCAATGATCTTTCGGGCAACCGTCGCCATCCGCATGTTTGGGGTGTGGTGAGCCGACACGCAACCCGCTTATTGGAACAAGCGTGTCGTCGTATTCAATCACTTCCATTGCCTTGCCATCGTTAAACAAACTCGAACTGGATTCTTTGCCTGCCTCACTGCTGGCTGGCTGCGTGTAGGTGGAACTGTGCGACTGCGTAACCGGCTGAGTCCACGTTTGTATGTAAACAGCGTCAATGATCACGATGCCATCCCACAGTGGATAATTGATCATGAGATACGGATTCGCGCCGGCTGTTTCACTCACAAGGAACGTATCGGCACCCGCAGGAGTGGCAGGGTCATGTACGGCGATCCCGAGTTCGTCTCCATCCTGGGATGCGCCCACGCCTGTCAGCACGTGACCGGTGTCGCCTTTGCCCGATTTGCTCCTGAGCATTGTGGTGCTTATCTCCACTGCGTCGCCGCTTGTAAACGCCTCATCGATATCCGCTTTGGTCGGTCGCCTGATTTCCCGCGTTGTGACCGGGAAGTTGAGTTTCGTCACGTAGGCGTTTTTGCCGGTGAGAAAATTCCGGTTGATAATTCCGTTGTTGTACTGCATTGCCAGCTTGAGCTCATTGATAAGGATCTGCGGATCCTGCGGCAAATCGCTACGCCGGCCGTTTTCTTCCGCCATTTTGATGAGGTTGTTTGCGGTCGCGATTGCAAAGCAATCCATGGGGCCGCCAGTCAGGTCCGGAATGTTGCCCGATATCCCTGCATCAAAATCATTGGCAAAAGTCGTTTCTACCAGGCCAACGCCGCGCTTCAGATCGGGTGAGGCTCCCGGTACATTCAAACCGAACTCGTCATCAATTTCCGTTGTGTTCACCGGAGCAACAAATTTTTTGCGGTCATTTTCGGGAATATCATCCATTGAGGCGATTTTTGTTTCCGTAAGCCCGGCCGAGAGAATAAATTCACCGTCCTGCATTCCCGAAGGCCTCGTAAAGCTGAAACGATTCGCATAGTCCTTCGCGATCACTGCCTTCTCGTTTTGAACGATCCATTCGCCTGTTCCAAATACATTGTCTTTATCGACATCTGCAAAAATATTCACGTAGCGATCGCCCGATACATTTTTCTTGAAAGAGATTTCCGTAAAAGCGTAATCCGTCAATCCACCCCCCATGCTATACATACGGATTGTTGCGCTGTCTGCCAGAATTGCCTCTCCACCCGGGGCGCTCAAAAAAACATATCCGACAATCGCGATTGCGATTGCGACGATGCCAATTGGCAACAGGATTTTTTTCATGAAATCTGGCGGAAGATCCGGATCTGTAACAACTGGCTGCGCCACGTGATCACGCAGTGATTTTACGTGGCTGGGGAGGAGGGATTCGAACCCCCGAATGGTAGCTCCAGAGGCTACTGCC
>CAYGGB010000035.1:0-2147 GCA_964349295.1 uncultured Candidatus Peribacteria bacterium
ATATGGACCGCATCGGCGGCATTCACCGCAAGTACCGCGAAGGCCTGAGCGATATCGGTTACCGGCGGCATCCCGATCCGCACAACGGACGCGTCACGCTTCGGGGGAAGCTGAGTACCGACGAACAGCGGGCCCTGATATCCGAAATAACGGCGGCAGGGGGAACCCGCATGCATACGAACTCGCTTCCGTCCCGAATGATTCTTTTCGCCGGAATCCTGATCCTGGTGATGCTCTGGGGGCTCGATCCGGTCTTTGCGCGTCTGCTGCTGGTGAGCGGCATTCCCCCGTTGGAGCTGACGATCATCCGCTTCCTGACCGTCTGGGTTATTGCATCGGCGATATATGCCGGGCAATTTCTGATGTCGCGCCACCGTCTCAAAGGCCTCAATCCACTGAATCCCGATCTCCTGCTGTCGGGCATTGTGCTGTTTGTCACGGGACTTGCGACATACCTGACACTCATGCATATCTTCGCGACACAGTACATCCTGTTCATCATCGGCGGCGTGCTGGTCAATAACCTGCGCCACAACAAGATTGCATGGCAGACGCTACTCTCTCTCGCCGTGGTTTTGGGCGTTCTCGTTGCCCTGAGCGCAGCGCAGGGATGGTCGGTCATGGGATTCTCCACGGCCCTGCTCAGCAGCATAGGGTTCGCGCTGTACTCCGTAATCAGCAAACGGTACCAGGAGGAAAAAGCGTTTATCCGCACGCGCTATCCCGCATTTCTTTTCTGGGTGGCGACGTCCGGACTCATGCTCTCAGCACTCCTAGTTCCATTCGCAGATTTCAGTGCCCTGCCTTTTCCCGTGATCTTCAAGGCCGTGATGTTCTCCGCCATCTTCATCGTCCTGCCCTATCTTCTCTACTTCGAGTACATGCGGCGGATGAATTCCACCGTGCTGAACCAGCTGCTGCCGTTCGTGTGTTTGGCAACAATTCTCGGGGAAGCCGTGACCACGCGATCGGTCTTTCCTTTCATCGGGCTGGCGCTGCCGCTGCTGTTTATCGCCTTCCTGTCCAAGACGGTCGTGAAATCACTCCGTGAGGGCTGATTCCTGACTCTCGGAACCATCCGGTTCGACCGGATCGCCCGGCCGCCAGATTTCCTGGGCGGCGATATTCCAGTTGAATTGCAGAAATCCCATGTCACCGTACGGAAGTTCCACGGGACTCAGGCGCCCCCGCTGTATCCCGAGCATCACATTGTGATACGCCGTCCCGTCGGGACGAACGCGGGGACGGTTTGTGAGATCTATTCCTTTCTGATTGCGCAATTTCGGATCGAAGAGCGCCAGGAGTTTCTGCCGTTTGTTCAAAATATGTGTAACTTCCGCGACTGCCGAGAGTGCATACCGAACCGGAATTTTGCGCGAGGCGTTAAGCTTACGAATCTCTCGGAATGCCCCTTCGCTCGCCGTAGACGCGAATCCGGATGTGACCAGATACTCCTCTCCAAACGCCTCTTTTCCGCGAAGCGAGCAGACGTCCGAAATCCATGCGCTCATCGCCGGTTCTTTAAGGATTTCTCTCCACAATGTGCGGGCGTCCTCATGAACGGTGTCTTCTTTTGCATTTTTCGCTTTTTTATTTTTTCGCAGCTTTCCCTTCAGCATCAGTTCCTCCACCAGATTGCGGGTCCGGACGGACGGCACCCAGACCTGTATATCACCTCCGACGACTTCCGGACCCCATGTTAAATCCTGCCTCATGAGGTGGCCGCTGGCTTCGACGACTTCCCAACCTTCTCCGTCCGGTTCCTGAATCCTGCCCTGGATGCGTTCTGCCATTTTATCAAGCGTGTAGTCGTCGAAAAAACCTCCAAAATGCCATATTTCTTTTGCCAGTTCTGTTTTACGCTGCTCCAGTTTTATCCGTTCTTCCACCTTGTCAGGAATGGTGGCCAGACCGCATTCCAGAACGCGTTTTTTGATATTCAGAATCTTGTGGCGCTGCGCAAGCCCCGGAGCATCGGAAGAATCGGTAATGACTCTGGCTTTCAGGCCTTCCGCCCGTGTCAGCAGAATTTTTTCCACCAATCTTTTCATGATTTCCTGCTGGGTCCGGTCCTCCGTCAGCCTCCTCGCCTTCTCATTCCGCCTTTGCTCGAAAAACCCCTCCATGACATCGCGAAACTTGTCATC
>CAYGGB010000035.1:2157-8061 GCA_964349295.1 uncultured Candidatus Peribacteria bacterium
GATGAGGGAGAAACTGGCGGATCTGAGGTCATGAAAAAAATCGGAAGCACCGATACTTGACACAAGCTAATACACTATGGGCATTTATGCAAATGCAATATTTATGATGCTTTTGCCTGTTTTATAGCTGCAGGAAGCAGAGCATCGATGGACTTGAAATCACTGATGACACCTTTTCCGCTCAAAAGTGGCATATCGAAAATTTCGCGCCGGATGAGCTTCAGAACCTGCTGTGTACGTTTCTCATTCACTCCGTTGGCATATGTTCGCCTTTTTTCCGCATCGTGAACTATTTCGCTCTGTGTAAAATGAGCTGTTGGAGATGCAAGCGCCGTCAATACTGCCCGAAGACGTTCTCGAGCCATCTTCATTTGGTCAATGGTCTGGCGAAATATGGGCAGAATCTTCCGTATATCCAGACTTCCGCGAATTATCTTATAATGGGCATTGAACAAAATCGAAGCAATGGCATCGACATCCTCGTAGCCCAGTTCTGCAGGCGATGTATGTAGGTCATCAAGAAGATGCCCCATCATATCAACCATGGTTCTGAGCACAACACGCTGATCGCTGGCGAGATCTATCTGATCCTCTGGGGCAACCGGGGAAATTCCCAAGTCATCCGGTCGATCGGTGATTGCGTCTGCGGCTGTCTCGGACATAGGAAAGTAAAGGCACCCTATCTTAGTAAAATTTGCCTACAGGTCAACAAAAAACACGCTCTTCCATGTACAAAATTTATGCCGAATTCTGTCTTTTCCCTCCCAACAGGCAAAATCCCGATGGATCTTCGATAAGCATTTTGAGGGCCTGCCTCACCCGGGCCGTATCCGACCACGAAACCCATTCGCGCAGATTATGTGCTTTATTGCCAATAATAGGCAGGGTGATGACACCTTTATTCGTGCCTTCAAATGTGTATGTCCCTGTTTTTTCTTCGAGCGCCTTCAGCATTGCATGAGCGTACAGACATTCATCAGCATTGGAATTTGCACCGGCTGCAACAGGCTCCATACCCGAAACGTTGCGGAGAATATTCTGCACTATCGTGACTGCAGTATGCGGAAGAGGCACGCCTGTGCCCAGATCAATCGGCATGGAATATGGGGGGTACGACGTTCCTGGAAAACTCCGGAGTCTATTGCTGATGCCATACCGGGCCCATTCACCTCTCTGCTTGAGTTCATTGAAGACAGCGATTTGATCGGCAAGAACAGAAGCAAGTGTCGAGGGAGGAACGGTTTGCACATGCAAATCGAACTCTTCCAGATTCGGGTGCCCCTGCCCCTCGGGCTTCCCCAGAGTTTTTCCTCCGCCAAAATCGAGTTTTTCCTCCGGAAGAAGCGGATGCTTTTTCTGTAAAGGCGGCAGCACTTTCCCTCCGACCATTACTGACTCATTGAAACGCTGTTTGGCATAATGCGCCCATTCATAGAGTGCCTCACGGGCATTAGGAACATTGGAAACGGCTCCATGCCCACGATATTCTTTGGCGATCTTGATGCGACCCCGCATTTTTCGCCTCCCTCTGCGGGCCAGAATGTATCGCATGGCGGTATCGCCTTCACCTGGTATGTCACTGAGAGGGCCGATTTCGGACGACAGAACGAGATCCACATCATGCCACGCGGGCCAATGCTTGATCATTGCCTTGGCGCCAATAGAATCGGCTTCTTCATCCACCGTAAACACAAAATAAATCTGCATACCGTCCGGCACCCGCACGTCTGCAGCCAGCGCGACATTATTGAGCACAGCTGCGCCCATGTCCCACACGCCATGACCACGCATGCGATCGGACTCCAGCGGATCCTGCTGTAATGTGAGCAACTCTTTTGGAAAACTTTTTTTCTTCAGACGGAAAGTATCGACGTGGGCGGGAATCATGATTGTATACGCGGCGCTCCTGCCGCTGCCTTTCCCGACGATCAAATTTCGTCGCTTGTCCGAGAACCGGATTTCCTGGATATCCAGTTTCTGCAATCGCGAGTCTGCCAATTTGTGAATTTCGTCCTCCGATGATGTTTCCCCTTTCGATAGTAATTCCTCTGTGACCACCGCTACTTCATGACCCAAATGCGCTTTCACGCGCTCCGTAATGAGTTGTTCGATCAAATCAATTTTCCGGGCCTGACCCAGAATCGTGAAGGATTCCTGAGCGGTCAGACGCTCGAATTGACTGTGGTCGATTTTCTCCAGGACTGGCGTATTCATAGGAAGAGAAAAGCTACCCGCATCTCCAATACTGTCAACGCCATCGATGATATCTAGAATCGGGTTCTTCATTCACAGCTCGCCTTTTTAACGTTGTTGACAAAAATAATCCCGTACGTAAAATGCGCTCCTATGCATACACCTGAAAAAGAGTTCCCGGGTACAGAACCGGAAAACGGTTCGGATACATTGCGTCCTGATGAGATTCAGTACCTTGCGGACCTTGTTGCAAAAGGAGCAATGCACAAAGCATTTTTTGAACGGGTACTCGCCAGACAGGACATGCCTCAAACGCACGCTGGCCTGAGTGACGACTCCATCCGCCGCGGCGGTTATCCGCAGAGCGAGATTATCTGACGTCCGTGCACATCCGTGTACGGGCGATCCGCGCGTTCTGCTATTCTTTGAGCAGAACAGATTTTTTCTGAAAATTCCCTTATGTTCGACCCCGTCGACCCCCGGCAGAACTTCCCCGCTCTGGAGCGGGGCATCCAGAAATACTGGCAGGAGGAAGACACCTTTAAACGCAGCATTCACCTGCGCTCAGCACGAGGCAGCGGCGATCTGCTGAACGGACCGGCGGGTGCAGAAAAGGAGGAACGTTTCAGCTTTTACGACGGTCCTCCGTTCGCAACCGGACTCCCCCACTACGGCCACCTTCTCTGTGGAACGATCAAAGATGTGATCCCCCGGTATCAGACGATGCGCGGGAAGAGAATCGAGCGCCGATTCGGCTGGGACTGCCATGGTCTGCCGATCGAAAATATCATTGAGAAAGAGAACAATCTCGTCAGCAAAAAGCAGATCGAGGAAATCGGCGTCAAAGCCTTCAACGATCTGTGCCGCAAAGCTGTCCTGCGCTACACAAAAGAATGGAGGACAGTTGTCGAACGCATGGGCCGCTGGGTCGACATGGACTGGGACTACCGGACGATGGACGCCGACTACATGGAAAGCATCTGGTGGGCATTCAAATCCCTCGCCGATAAAAACCTGATCTACGAAGGCCATAAGCCAATGCACGTCTGCCCCCGCTGCGGAACGCCACTGAGCAACTTTGAGGTGACGCAGGGATATAAGGATGTGACGGATCAGTCGGTGACGGCGATGTTTGCGCTCGAGGATTCCAAGGAGTCCAGAGAGTCCAAGGACCAGACCTTTATTCTGGCGTGGACGACGACTCCGTGGACACTGCCGGGAAACCTGTTTTTGGCGGTTCATCCGAAGACAAAATATGTGACGGTGCTGTCTGAAGGAAAAAGATACATTGTGGCTCAGGAAAGGTCTGAATTGGTATTCAAAGGGAAGGAATTTTCCATCGATGGGAAGCCGTTCACGGGAAAATCTCTCATCGGCAGGACGTACACGCCACTCTTCCCGTACTTCGCCGAAAAATACAAAGAGTCCGGATTTCGCATCGTCGCCGGAGACTTCGTCACGACAACCGACGGCACCGGTGTCGTCCATATCGCACCGGGATTTGGCACCGATGACTTCAATGTCGGACAACGCGAGAAGGTCCCGGTTCTCCAGCATGTGAGCATGGACGGAAAATTCACCAAAGACGTGACGGACTTCGCCGAACTGGATGTGAAACCGATGGACGATCCGACGAAGACCGACAAGAAAATCGCCGAGTGGCTCGAGAAGCACGGCAATCTGTTCAGCCGGGAGAGTTACAAGCACAGCTATCCCCATTGCTGGAGATGTGACCACCCCCTCCTCAACTACGCGACGTCATCGTGGTTTGTGGCGGTCGAGAAGATCAAGGAAAAGATGCTCAATGCGAACAGCAAAACGCGCTGGGTGCCGGATCATCTGCGCGACGGACGCTTTGGAAAATGGCTGGAAGGGGCGCGCGATTGGGCGATTTCCCGCAACCGGTACTGGGGAACGCCGCTCCCGATCTGGCGGTGCGCGGAAACCAAAGAACTGGATGTGATCGGCAGCCGCGATGATCTGATGTCACGCATGCCGATCCGGTTTACCAAAGTGACTGTGCTGCGACACGCAGAAAGCGAGGGCAATGTAACGCCGCGATACCAGGGGCTCGTCCCGGGGACGGACCTGACGACGAATGGGAAGAAGCAGGCGAAGCAGACTGCAGAAGGACTCCGGTCAACGAACGTCACATACATCTATTGCTCACCCCTCGCCCGCACACGGCAGACGGCGCAGGCAATTGCCGATGCGACCGGTGCAGAACTGATTGTGGATGACCGACTGCGCGAAGTCGGATTTGGCGATTACGAAGGCAAGAGCGTCGATTTCTCGGATCTCACGTTCATCAAGGCCCGCCGCGCGCACAAGATCGAAACGGGAAAGGTTGAGAGCATTTATCACTTCCCGGGTATGGAAACGTGGAGCGGGGTGCAGGGACGGATCAAGTCGTTCAATGATGAAATTCTCACGCGCCACCGCGGTGAGCATATTGTGATTGTGACGCATGCGGACCCGGCACTGAACTTCAAACACTTCTTCACAGGCGAAGATCCCGCCAAACTCTGTCATCAGCCCTACCCGTACTTTGCGGCTCCCAGCAGCTACTTCTGGGACCACGACACGCAGGCACAGCTCGACCTCCACAAAGAAACCGTCGATGACATTCTGTGGCTGGGGAAAGAGGATGAGACGAGCGTCGAGGTGACGATCGTGCGGCACGGCGAGACGGATTTTAACGCACAGGATGTAAACCAGGGCAGCGGGACCGATGTGCCGTTGAACGATCGCGGGCGAAAACAGGTTCTCGAGTCGGCAAAGAAACTCGCCAAGAAAAAATTCGACGTGATCATTTCGTCGGACCGCAAGCGCGCAGTCGAAACAGCAGAGATTCTCTCAAAAGAACTCGGCATCCCCCACACCGGCAAATGGCCCGAATGGAACGAGCGCTGGGACGGTTCGTGGGAAGGACGCGCCATGAAGGACCTGTTGGCGGAATTCCCCAATCTCGATCCCGAAACAATGCACACCGCGTCCTTCCATCACCTTGCGCCTCCCGATGCCGAAACCCTCTCAACGTTCCTCAAGCGCATCCAGAAAGGCTGCGAACGTCTGCGGAAAGAATACCCCGGCAAACGCGTCCTCATCGCCGGCCACGGCGGCATGATCCGCTGTTTTATGGCCCTGACCCAACGGATGACGTACCGCGAGGCTGCTGCACTGAATCCCGACAACGCCGACGCAACTGTCGTCAGCCTCAATCCCCTCTACCGCAGAATTCCGGAGGTTCTCGACTGCTGGTTTGAATCCGGATCCATGCCATATGCGCAGAGTCATTTCCCATTCGACAATTGCGGATTACGAATTGCGGATTACGAAAAATCGCACAATCCGAAATCCGAAATCCGTAATCCGCCATTACCGCCTGGATTTCCCGCCGACTTCATCGCCGAAGGCATCGACCAGACCCGCGGCTGGTTCTACACCCTTACCATCCTCTCCGCGGCACTGTTTGATAAACCCGCCTTCATGAACTGCATCGTCAACGGCACGGTGCTGGCCGAAGACGGCAAGAAAATGAGCAAGAAGCTGAAGAACTATCCCGAGCCGCTTGTGGTCGCCGAAAAGCACGGTGCCGATGCTGTTCGCTTTGCACTGATGAGCAGTCCCGCGGTGCGCGGCGAAGATCTCCGGTTCTCGGAGCGGAATGTGGAAGAAGTTGTTCGTTCCGTCCTGCTCCCGCTCTGGAAC
>CAYGGB010000036.1:0-7987 GCA_964349295.1 uncultured Candidatus Peribacteria bacterium
CGTCACCTGCAACGTTCCGCTCAGCGAAATGTTCGGTTACGCCACCGATATGCGCAGCATGACCCAGGGCCGCGCCAGCTACTCGATGGAGCCGAGCCACTACGCCAAGGTTCCAAAGAATAAGGCCGATGAGGTTATTGCGGCAAGAGCTGGGGGAAAATAGATGAGCCAGCCCTGAGTGAAGTCCGAGCTACGCGAGGACGAGTCGAAGGGCGGCACGGGCAGGCGGGAAGTAGAAGACCGTTGTGATCTTGGCAGTGTCCGAAAATCATTGTCGATGTTGATCGCTTTTAGAGCTGTAATGTCATTCCAGATCACTGACCCTCATGAGGGTAATGCTATGGAATTTCCATATTTGCTAAACCTCTCCGCAAAACACTTTTGACGGGAAGTTTTGTGACACTGTGATAACACATTGACATTTTTGTAACGACTGGGTAACCTAGATCTCCTTTATTCTTTTTCTTTCATCTCCCCATGATGATCGAGTCTCTTGGATCAGAAACGTACGAACGTTGTGGTATAGAACTGAAATTGTCCGAAGAGCTTTCACGTGTGCATGAAGGGAAAGATGGTGAAGGAAATACCCTGCACTATCATGCGATCAAGACTCCTGACGGGAAGGTGCATCTGGGCCTTGGTGACTATGTGAAAAATGAATTACGCAGCGCCCTGGCGGTTGTGTACCCCCAGTACAAAGATGCCATTCTCCGGGGTGAACCCGAATTCAGGATGGAGATCTCGCATCCGATTGGAACCTGCAATGCCATCATGCGTATGCATTCGACTGTTGCGGACAAGCTTCGCCCGATTCTGGCGCAGAAGGGGATATCCCTCGACGTCACTGTAAACAACGCAGAACTGATTGCAGCAGATCAAAAGAGCATCGAGAACCGGCTTTCTTCTCCCCGTATTCCTGCTTCTCCAGCGCCAAAAGTACAGGTTGCCCCTGCAGCAGTCGAATCCTGGCCTTCCTACCCGCGGTTGCATAGGGAGACTGATGCTGCCTGATCTGGTACACTCACGCTTATGCCTACCCGCAAACGCTTCACCGAGGACGCCTACCGCAAGGAGCCGTGGTTCCGTGCGCTCTGTCAGGCAATGGTCGCATGCAAGACCGAAGAAGACATGGGGAACTTCCTGCGTGATGTAGGCACGTTGAGTGAACTACAGGCATGGGGGGAGCGTCTCGAGGTCGCACGGCAGCTGAGCAAAGGTCTTAGTTATCGTGAGGTGGCACGGATCACCGGTGCCAGCACCACGACCGTCACCAGAGTCGCCAAGTTCATCGAAAACGGCCCCGGAGGCTACCGGAAAATCCTGCATGTCCACCGGCACCATCGGATGATGAAGGGCCGTCCTGAGGCGCCCGAGAAGTTGCCAGAGCCATCGGCACCGTCGGTGCTGCAGAAGTATCTGGACAGGAAGTAATCCGGCGTTACACCTCCGCAAGGGCCCGACGGCGGATAATATCCGCAGACTCCTGAATTTTGCGTACCTGCACGAGCTGGATAACCCAGACGAAGGGTTTCAGGATCGTGCTGTTACGACGGTATCTGCTTCGATGAAGACTTTGCTGCCAGGTGCGCGGTGATGGAAGGGGAGAGAGTTGCATGCCTATGATGACAAGGAAGTGATAAAAGTCTTACAGGAAGCGGTCATAATCCCCTTTCTAAAAATTCACTGTGACACTGTAGTAAAACATTGACATCTCGTACGCTCGCCCTTACACTGATTCCAGTTTGCATTTATGGCGAGCTACTCGATGCAAGCATGTACCAATGAATATCTTCAGAATCCAGAACGGCCATCATCACTATTCTCCCCCCAATCGTGAGGAGAGGATGGCGTCGGCTGTATAAAAAATTAGTAATACTTAGAGCCCTATAAGAAGCCGAAATCATCTCCTCCTTACTGGAGGTTGTTTGCGTATGTTACGCAGACGTAAAAGACTTCAAATCTTGTTGGTTTGGAGTCGCAATGGTGTGATTGGTCTTTGAAAACATCGCCCGAAGGAGAATCGTATGGCTGTGATCGACATGATCGACTGGGCAGGGCTGCAATGCTTCATTCCCACGATCGTCCAGGACGTCGATACCTCTGAGGTGTTGGCTGTCACTCAAACGTCCCTATCCCGGCTCGAGGACCTCATCAATGGTTTGAAGGTCTCTCAGGGCAATTCCAGTCCCGCGAACGTCGCGCATCCTGTCGTGCACGAATTGTTCGTCGATTGCGATCTGGATTGTCTGCTGGTGAAAGCAAGGGCAACTGATGCGCAGCGCGCGGAGAGCCGGACATTCTTCACTCCGCTCGCTCAGGAAGTGCCTCAGGATCTTTTCACCCGGAGTCGGCTCGTGCTTGCGGTGACGAGGTGTGTGGAGAAGAAAAATGTCCTGATGGCTGCGTTCATGCATCAAGAGGCTCTGGAGCTCACTCTCTCGACCGGTCTCGTCCACTATTTCTCTCGCAAGCGGCAGAAGCTGTGGAAGAAAGGCGAAGAGAGCGGGCATCTCCAGCACCTCGTCGCGGGATCCTATGACCTGAAGGCCCACGCACTGGTGCTTGATATCCGCCAGGAAGGCGCTGCGTGTCACGAGGGCTATCGCAGCTGTTTCTACCGGCGCGTGAATGCCGACGGAACGCTGGGAATCGATGGTCAGTACGTTCTGGGTCACAGAACGATGGGCATTCGCGTTGGTCGTATCATCTAGATGCTGGTTTTATCACGCTGATTCCTGCCCACTTCCTCGTTGGAGGTGGGTGGGGTTGGCTCACTCTAAAAAAGAAATCCTCATATGGGAAACGAAGAGAAATTCGATTTTCCGGACCCAAGAGTACCGGGAAGAAAGACTCTGCGTGTGCAAAACGAGGACCAGTTGGGCCGGGTCTGTCAGCGCAAAGTCAAAACAGCGCTTCAGTCCATTCTGACACTCCTGGAAGCCGGCAAGGCGGATGAGGCAATTGCCGTCATCAAGCTCATAATTAATGGCTAATGACATAGATCTGTTCCATTGCCGATTCTCACTCGCTTTCTCGTTGGAAGCGGGTGGGGTCGGCTCACAGCAAGGAGAATGACCATGTCCGACACAGTGCGTTTCTTGGTGCCCACTGGCTCGCTCTCGGAACGTATGCGAATGTACCTCGCAAAGGCGGGGTTCGACATCGACAAGCCGAACCGCGACGGGGTCTGCGGCCGTTCACGCGACGGGCGCATCGAGTTCATCGAACGTGACCGCCGTATCATCCCGCACCATATTGCTGGCGCGTACGATGCGGGCATCACGGGACTTGATCTCGTGATCGAAAGCGGTGTCAAAGATCTGAGAACTGTCGCAGCTCTCTGCTTTGCCCGTGCGTCTGACCGACCCACCCGCTGGGTGCTGGCGAAGAGCATGGGCGTGAGTCTGGATCTGGAAGATCTGCGGGGACAGGAAGTTCTTTCTGTGCGTGTGGGATGCGAACTCCCTTTCCTTGCCAGTCAGCTCATCGGGCAGAATGCTGCCAAGCTGACGCACTTCACTATCCATCCGACCATTCGCAAACTCGAAGGTCATGAGGAAATGGCCCCGAAGGATGGTTTGTGCGAACTGGTACTGGTGGTGACGGAAACCGGGCGTAGCATGCGGGAGCATAACCTCACGATCGTTCCCGGTTGCGAGGAACTGTTGGTATCTATGCCGCAGATCATCGCCAAACCTCAGCTGCCTGCTTCTCAGGAAGAGGCGTTGCAGGAATTGCGTTTCGCTCTCGAAGCGGTCATCGGCGGCGCATCGCGCGTCATGATGAAGGCAGACCTGCCAACGGTTGCTGTGCATGGTCTGGCGTTGCCCGCAGAAGTGTCTCCGACAGTGTCGTCTCTGGCCCTCCAGGGATGGTCCGCTATCGAAGTCTGCATCCCTCGTTCTGACATTGGCCCTGTTGGGCTGAAGCTGGAACGCGCGGGTGCGCGTGGGATCGTTGTCCAGGAAGTGGTTGCGTATGCCACTGGCAACAAATCCGCTTTGTCTCCTTCTGTCCCGGGTGATGGCCCACACCCCAATCCTTTTGATGATGGACGTGGGGCACGCCATTAATCGATAACCAATCACACCGTCACGTCAGCTTCAGCTGACGTGACCACCCCGATTCCCGTCTGTCCTTTTGGATAGATACGGAATCGGGGTTTTTAGAGTTGCCGTACGCTCGAGCGTACGCTACACTGAGTGTATGAGTAAATGCATCACTGCCACCGAGGCCCGTAAAAATTTTTATGACGTTATCGATGTTGCTGAACACCCTGGCGCGTCCATCGTGATCACGCATGATGGCATCCCCAAGGTTGTCGTCATGTCTTTTGAGGAATTTGAAGGCTGGCAGGAGACATTCGATATCATGAGCGACTCCGAACTCAGCAGGGATATCGTAAAAGCTCTTAAAAACCCTCCCAAGAACACTGTTCCATGGGAGGAAGTAAAGAAAAAACTTCGACTGTGATATGTACATTGTGATCCTGTTACTGGGCGCGCGAAAAGAGCTTGAGCGCCTGCCGAGGCAAGACCAGGAACGAATCGGGTCGACCATTGATACCCTGGCTCAAGATCCGTTCTCAGGAAAGAAGTTGCGTGGAGATTTTCTTGGTGCCTGGTCCATCCGGGTTTGGCCATATAGGGTGATTTATAAAATTGAAAAACAAGTCGTAAAAGTGACTGTTCTTAAGATCGGTCATCGTAAAGATGTCTATCGATAGTTGAATAGTGAGGAGAGAAATTTCATCGTAGTAAAACAGTGCTACGAACTAATAATTAGTTCAATCAATCATTTTTCCTCTGATCATCTATCATCTCCTCATGCCCAACCCTGCCTTCATGCACCGCTGCCTCAACCTCGCCTCCCTTGGTCGCGGAATGGTCGGCAATGGAGCCTTAGTGGGTGCGGTCCTGGTCCGTAATGACACCATCATTGCTGAGGGTTTTCATCGTGCCTACGGAGAGGTTCATGCTGAGCGGAAGCTTCTTGAGTCTTATCAGGATGAAGTTCGTCCTGATGATGTTCTGTATGTGAATCTGGAGCCATGCTGCCATCAGGGAAAGACCCCGCCTTGCACGGACATCATCCTGAGTCGTGGAGTGAAGCATGTCGTTTATGGCATGCAGGACCCTGATGAACGAGTCAGTGGAGAGGGGATCAAGCTCCTGCAGAAAGCAGGTATTACAGTGACAGGAACTTTCGAGAAAACACTATCTGAAAGATTGAATAAAGGTTTTATTCAAGTAAGAAAAAAAGGTAAACCATGGATAACTATAAAAAAGGCTATGGATAGGGCTGATCGAATATCAAAAGACGATGGAAGTCCTTTGAAAATAACATCACCAGAGCAAGATGAATGGTCTCACCGGAATCTGCGCATCACTCATGATGCAATACTGGTCGGTATCGGCACTGTTTTATCGGATAATCCTAGATTGAGTATACGATTTGATCAGAAAGAAGAATTTTCTTTTCTATCAGGGCTTAATGTAAAATTTAAAAATGGAAAAAAATCGTTTCAGCCCTACAGAATAGTATTGGATTCAGAGTGCAGGATTCCCATGGATGCCAAGGTGGTTTCTGACGCATTAAAAGAAAAAACCATCGTCTGTATAGATCTGGGAGCATCGAAGGGAAATATGAAAAAAATTCAGGAGCTCCGCAGCAGGGGGGTTATGGTTTTGGAAGTCCCTATTTCCGGAGGATTGTTTGTATGGGGGGAGTTATGGAAAATACTGATGACTCCTTCGGGCAACTTCCACGGGATCAGTTCAATCCTGGTCGAAGGTGGGAGGCGGACATGGGAGGAATTTGAGAGGGCGTCGTTTTGTGACGAAGCTGTCACGCTCATGGGAAAGCTCCCGTAAAAGATCGGTCGTCACGACGGGGAAGCCATTCAATACCGTTGCCAGATCTGCCTCCACGCGCACGGCCTGAGCGTCACGCAGGTTCTCTGTTCCGCGCAATGTGCATATATCCTGCGTGATCCTCGCTGTCAGTTCTGTCTCGTCACACAATCGTATCTCCACTGCAGACATCGGTCCGTAATTGATGAGACTTGCCTCGACGATGGTGGTTTTGAAGATTTTCTGGAGTGCCTGCAGGACACTTCTAGCGCGGTCGTTTGTTTCAACGTCGAATGTCATCTCTCCGTTGATTGTTTTTTTGTGACCATTGATGGCCGGTTGAAAACCGTTGATCGGTTTCATACAATGTGGAGAAAGGCGCGAAGACTATGGAAGCCGTCCACAGACGTCAATCATTCTTCCCCTGCTAGAACTTTGCGATGATCCTCTGGCCCCAAAGATACAGTCTGGTGATGATCCGGCAGGAGAGCGGAATTTCCCCGTTTGCATGAAACCTTGAGGCGATCCGGGCAAACTTCCGTCCCCGTGCCTCCACTTTCATGAGGCTGTCAGGGCGTTTGTCTATCACGCATCCGAACTTGCCCCGGCCCCGCATGCATTTCCCCTCAAAGTACCGGCCGATGATCGAGCCACCGAAATACCGGAATGCTTCGGGCACATGCATTGTCGTGAACCGCATAAGGCCCTTCCAGGCGGGGACGGGGGCGCCGCCGGTGAAGAGGAAGTAGCAGGGTTTTCCCTTAATCTGCCCTTTTGTCCGGGTCTCTGCGTCCAGTGCAAAGCTTCCCATCCGGTCGATGACATTCTTGAGATGTGCCGGGACGGAGAAGTTCCAGATGGGGGTGGCGATCACGATGCCTGCTGCTTCTTTTGTCACTGCCTCTATCTTCCTCATTACTTCGCCCTGGTCGGTCGTGGGATCGTAATGCTTCAGGGAAAAATGATCGATGGGAACCTCCCGGAGACGTATTTTTTCCACCGTCAGGCCGGGCACTTCCTTCTTCATTCCTTCCGTAAAGCGGTCGGCCAGGCATTCGGCGTTGCTGGGGTCGTTGGTGCCACCGAGGAGGAGCAGGATTTTCATCAAGGCAGAGTGTACAGCATTCATCATGTGCACGAGGAGCGCGCTTTCAAGCGGGGGATCGGCGGACAGAATACCGGCACCCGGAACGGCGATTTTTCCAGCGATTTTCAACGGATTTTCGACAGAGTGTGACATCGAAAACTTTCCCTCCGGCTGTCGAGAGATAATGGTGCAGAATTCACTTCCAAGATGTGAGTCACTTCGATACCTTGTGTCTTTGTCGCCCCCCGACGCCCTACATATTGTGTTTTGCACCCGGGGCACCTTCTTCCCACTTCCCCCTGTCCGTATGAATCCTTCCTCGTCTTCCGCTGCCTCCAAATCGACTTCCCGGAGCCTCGGAGAAGGAGGAATGATTCCGCCGTTGCATTCGAAGGAAACCGAGATGTCGCGCCGGAGAAAAGACAGGAAGGCGCTGTCCATTCCCCGTATCTTTACGACCGTCGGGACGGATCCGCTGGAGCATGTCACCTACGAGAGGCGCACCAGCCGCATTGCGAATACCGACGGCTCAGTCGTTTTTGAAATGCAGGATGCCGAGATCCCCGCGGACTGGAGCCAGGTTGCGACGGATATCGTCGTGAGCAAGTATTTCCGCAAGGCCGGAGTGCCGCAGGTCGACGCGCAGGGGAACGTCCTGAAGAACGAGAAGGGCGAGGTCATCACGGGACCGGAGCGCAGCGTCAAACAAGTGATCCGCCGCCTGGCCGGCTGCTGGCGGCACTGGGGGGAGACGTACGGATATTTTGAAACAAAGCAGGACGCACAGGCGTTCGAGGATGAGATGAGCTACATGCTCGTGCACCAGATGGCGGCGCCCAACAGTCCACAATGGTTCAACACCGGACTCAATACCGCCTACGGCATCACGGGACCCGCACAGGGCCACTATTACTGCGAGCCCGAGACCGGAGAGATCAAGCGCAGTGTCGATGCGTACACACATCCCCAGCCCCATGCATGCTTCATTCAGTCCGTCGACGACGACATGGTCAACGAAGGCGGCATCATGGACCTGTGGGTCCGCGAG
>CAYGGB010000037.1:0-7868 GCA_964349295.1 uncultured Candidatus Peribacteria bacterium
CGCTCCTGAGCGCGTCGAGCAGCGCATGCGAATCGATGAGCGAACCGCGGGCGGTGTTGACCAGGACCGCGCCGTTTTTCATTTTTCCGAACGCGGCGGCGTCGATGATATGCGTCGTCTCTTTCGTGTCGGGAAGATGAAGCGTAATAATGTCACTATCCCGCAGCAACTGGTCCAGCGTGACGTACCGGACGCCGAGGGTGGCTGTCAGCTCGAGCGTGCGGCACTGATCCACGGCAAGAATTTTCATGCCGAAGCCGTGCGCGATCCCCGCAACCGCCCTCCCGATCTTGCCCGTACCGGCGACCCCGAGGATCTTGCCCCTCAGCGCCATGCCCCGCAGTCCATGGTAATCGAACGTGCCGGCCGTCACCTTCTTTTTTCCTTCCGGAATGTGACGGAGGGTACTGAGCAGGAGCGCAAATACATGTTCGGCGATGACGTGCGATCCGTAATCCGGAACATTGCAAACAGTGATCTTCCGATCCCTGCAGGCGTCCGTATCGATATGATCGAACCCGACGGAGCGTGTGCAGAGTAGTTTCAGGTCCGGCAGTTTCGCGATCACCTCTTTGGTAAAACGCGTGTGAATGAAGCAGGAGACCACTTCGGCCCCGCCGCACGCTTTCACAAGTTCCGCGCCGGCCAGAACCCGGTCAATGCTCTTTGCGCCTGGAAAACGCTTCTGCACGGACGCCCGGTCTTCGGCATCGACGTCGAGAAACAGAATGCTCTGCATGCGGACGATTGTAGCGCATACACGACTGCAGACTGCACATCATCTTTTTGCCGGTCCGTGCTACACTTTTCCCATGAACTACGACGACTTCAAATCCCTCTGCCAGAACCGCCGCAGCATCCGGTACTTTGACGACCGGCCCGTTTCGAAAGACGACGTGATGAAGCTGTTGAAGCTCGCGCAGATGGCTCCCAGCGTCGAAAATCTCCAGCCGTGGCATTTTCATGTCATTCTCGACAAAGAACTGCGCCATGCACTGACAGAAACAAGCTGCTATGGAAATTTTGTTGAAGGGGCGGGCGCTTTCATTGTGGTCACAGCCAACCGCTCGCTCGCGAAAGCAGCTGTGGAACCGATATGGAATGAAAAAGAACTCGACTACTCCTGCATGGGGGCAATGATGAATATCCTTCACGGCGCAACTGCTATGGGACTCGGAAGCTGCTGGATTTCACTCTATCGAGGGAACGCGCATGAAATTCTGAAGTTGCCGCTGCATGAAATCATCGTCGGAGGCATCATGCTGGGTCATTACAAAAAAGGTGAGGAGAAAAGCACGAACGGTCATGAACGCAACCCCCTGGAGGAGATCTCTACGTTTTACGAATGACTGACAGGGAGCCGCAGATATTCATCAGAAAAGCGGTGGCGGCCATCATCGGAATCGTGAAGTACCCGAGCAGATACATCGTACAGGATGAACAGGATATTTCTGCTATCAGGACAGCCTGTTGACATTGCTGACAGTCGTCCTAGTATACCCCTACCCCCTACCCCTTACTAGTATGCTCCCCGACTCCAGAAAAAAGACGCTCGATGCCATCCGGCGGCTAGAAGGCCTCTCGGCAAAATTGCACTCGATGGTGGAAGATGACGCCTATTGTCCTGCGATTCTTGAAATCGCCCTCGCGATGCAGGGGCAACTCAAATATATCCAGGGCACCGTCCTCGAAAGTCATCTCCATACGTGCGCAACAAAGAAACTGGCTTCCAAAAGCGATAAAAATGCGTTCATTACCGAGCTCGTCAAAGTGATCGGTCTTTCCCGGCGTTGAAGATTCGCTTTCCCGCAACTCTGCTATGACAAAACTATCTCTCACCGTCACCGGTATGCATTGCGCAAGCTGCAGTGCCCGGATAGCCCGCCAGCTGCAAAAGACAAAAGGCGTGCAGGAGGCAAACGTCAATCTGGCGACAGCGAAGGCGCACGTGTCATTCGATCCGGCACAGGTTCATGAGAATGATCTTGTTCAGGCAGTGAAAGCCGTTGGCTACGGGGCCGAAGTGCTTGATCCGCACAGCCATCATGGCGTTGATCTGAACCGCAAACGACAGGAGGAGGAAACCGCAAACTATCGGGCGAAATTTTTTATCGGACTTGTACTGAGTCTTCCGATGGCCGGCTTCATGGTTCTTGCTTTCCTTCCGGTTTCGTCGCTCCACGAAGCGCTGATACCTTCCATGGGCATCGTCTCACTCATCCTCGCGACTCCAGTCCAGTTCTGGCTTGGACGCGATTTTTTCAAAGGTTTCTGGTCGGGCATCCGGATGTTTGCATTCAGCATGGACAGCTTGATTGCGATCGGAACCCTCACTGCATATCTCTACAGCGCGTATAATCTGGCCGCGCACGTCGTAACGCACGGGACAATTTTTGGTGAAGTACACGACCTGTATTTTGAAGTTTCAGCGCTTCTCATCACATTTGTCCTGCTCGGGAAGTGGCTCGAAGCGCGTGCGAAAGGAAAAACATCCGCAGCCATCCAGAAACTGATGGGATTGCAGGCCAAAACCGCGCGGATCCTTAGAAACGGACAGTCTGTCGACGTGCCAACAGAGGAAGTGCAGATTGGCGATATCGTGATTGTCCGTCCGGGAGAAAAAATTCCTGTCGACGGAACCGTCATAAGGGGGCTGTCGTCCGTGGATGAATCCATGCTCACCGGCGAGAGCATCCCTGTGGAAAAAACCACGGGAGACCGTGTGTTCGGTGCGACCATGAACGGAAATGGCAGTCTGGAATTCCGGGCGGAAAAAGTGGGGTCCGAAACAGCGCTTGCCCGCATCATCCGCTTTGTGGAGGAGGCACAGGGATCGAAGGCGTCCATCCAGGATTTCGCAGACCGGGTCTCGTCATGGTTTGTGCCGGCAGTGATTCTGATTGCGATTGCGACGCTGGCAGGATGGCTGCTCATGGGAGCGACTGTCACATTCGCGCTTCTCGCCGCTGTTTCCGTTCTCGTGATCGCCTGCCCGTGCGCACTGGGTCTCGCGACGCCGACGGCGATTATGGTTGCGACGGGAAAAGGCGCGGAACTCGGGATTCTTATCCGCGGAGGCGCACCCCTGGAAGCCGCAAACACGATCAATACGATTGTTTTCGACAAGACAGGAACGCTGACAAAAGGAAAGCCCGCCGTAACGGATGTGCTGGCATTCAACAGCCCGGAAGAGCTAATCCTCAGCATTGCCGCAAGTCTGGAAAAGAGTTCCGAACATCCGCTTGCCGCAAGCATCGTCCGTCACGTTCAGTCAAAAAATATTTCCGTGAAGGAGGTAACTGCATTCAAAGCGATTCCCGGTCAGGGTATCGAAGGTTCGATCAACGGACAGACGTATGTCTTCGGAAACAGAAAACTCCTGCAGTCACAGAACATCACTGTCACTGATTACCAGGAGGTACTGGAGAAACTTGAAGAAGCGGGGAAAACAGTAATGCTTCTTGCTGATGAGAAAACACTCATCGGCATCATCGCTGTCGCGGACACGCTCAAAGACACATCCCGCGAGGCAGTCCGGCATCTGCAATCGATGGGCATCGAAACGTACATGATCACCGGAGATAATGCGCGCACAGCACAGGCAATCGCGAAACAGACCGGCATAGTGCATGTTCTCGCGGACGTTCTGCCAGAAGACAAAGCGAGAGAGATCACAAAACTCCAGCAGACGGGAAAACACGTCGCCATGGTCGGCGACGGCATCAACGACAGCCCGGCACTGGCGCAGGCGGAACTGGGCATCGCCATGGGCAGTGGAACGGATGTCGCGATGGAGACGGGCGGGATCGTGCTGGTCCGGAATGACCTGCGGGATGTTGTGACTGCAATCAATCTGAGTCGCGCTGCCGTGAGCAAGATCCGGCAAAATCTCTTCTTCGCCCTCTTCTATAACATCATCGGCATCCCCGTCGCCGCGCGGCTGTTGATGAACGTCGGGATCATCCTACGACCGGAACTTGCCGGTCTTGCGATGGCCCTGAGTTCCGTGTCCGTCGTGACGAATTCACTGCTTCTGAAAACGTTCCAGCCGGACAGGCGCAGCTGGCTGTCAGATTTCTCACCGGCTGTCATGGCGCTCGGTTTCACCGCTCTCTTTCTGTTGTTTGCCCGCCTGAGTTCACTCTGAGTTTTTTTCTTATTTTTATCCCCCCCCTTTCTATGATGGACATGACATTCACCACTGGCCCCGGCTCTCCTCTCCTGTGGGTGATCCACATTGGTTCTGTTATCGCCTTCTTCATGGGAATCGCATTCTTCATTGTTGTTGCTGTCAGAACGTTTACCATCGCGCAGCTGAAAACATGGGCGGTTGCCCTCGTCGTGGCAGGCACCGTTGCCTGTCTCCTCACAATCGCTGTCCGGGGCGCCCCCTGGAGCGGTGGAATGACGTGTGGAGGAGACATGATGAAGAATCCCATGATGATGCAGGGAGGGAAAAAAGGGATGGACCATGGTCAGGCCGGCATGATGGAGATGTCCATGGATGACATGTCCACGATGCTCGAAGGCAAGACCGGCGATGAATTCGATGCAGCGTTCATTCAGGGAATGATTCCTCATCATCAGGGAGCCATTGATATGGCTAACGCAGCTCTCGCGTCCGCCAGGCATGATGAAATCAAAAAGATGGCACAGGACATCATCTCGTCCCAGCAGCGTGAAATCGATCAGATGAAACAATGGCAGACGAACTGGGGATACTGAACGGTGATCCTCTGCGCATTTGGCACCGTCGACGGAGAATTCCATCGGCGGTGTCTGCGTGTGCGCGATGTTACAGCGTCGACAGGATCTGCTTCATCCGCTCCCACGCGGCGTTCCGCGCGGCAACGTTTGCAGGATCGCCCTCCGGATCCTCACCGCTGCGCATGAACGCGTGTCCGGCGCCGTCGTAGATCACCGGCTCGAACCTCTTTCCCGCTGCGGCCATCTGCGCTTTTGACTGGTCGAGCGTTGCATTGACGCGCTGATCCGCTCCTCCGTAAAAGCCGAAGACAGGCGACGAGATCGTTTCGTACGCATCCTCTTCCGTCGGCCCTGTGCCGTAGAAGACCATGACTGCCGCGAGGTCATCCGACTCGGTGGCGAACCGGAAAGATTGGCCGCCTCCCCAGCAGAATCCCGCCGAAACGAGCTTTCCATTGGACGACGGAATGGTCTTCGCCCACGCGGCCACGGCCTGGAGATCGGACATCACCTGGTCCGGTTCCAGCTGTGACAACGCTTTCGTTGCATCATCCTCTGCGGAAAAATCACTCGTGCGCGTCCTGTCGGCGCTGAAGCCCGAGAGCAGATCGGGCGCGACCGCGATGTAGCCGACCTCGGCCACCTGATCGGCCACGCCGCGCGCCCAGTCATTGAGTCCCTTGTTTTCGTGAATGAGGATCACCACCGGCTTTTTGTCGCTGGTTTCGGGATAGACGACCCATGTGTAGATCGTCTTGGCGCCGTTTTTAATCTCCACCCATTCCTGGTGACGCGGAGAATTGTTGAGTCGGTCGGCACTCATCGCCGTGCTGCTTCCGCCACTGTGGCTCGCGTGATCGCTGCTGTCCCCCTGGATCACCTGAGCGGTGGGAGGAGCGGGGGCGCAGGAAACAAGAAGGAATGTGAGTGCCAGTGGAGAAAGAAGTTTTTTGATCATAATGGAAATGAAAATATCAGAACCGTGCATGTTACGCATCTATTCGGCCGGATTACGGGTACGTCACGTCCGGGGCCGGAACCTGGTCATTGAGATCGATGTTCAGCGTGTTGCCCGGTTGAACCGTTCCGTTGAACGGATATGCCCGCAAGGCAAAGAAAGCGATCCCGGCCAGAACGACAATAGCGAGGAGCCCCACAACAAGAATCGCCGATGAGGAACCCGAATCGCGCTCAAGAATGGTGGTCATAAAAATGAAGGGGAATGAAGAAGTAGAAATACTGCAACAGTAAAGACGGATAGCAGAGCCTGATCCTTACCAGAATCATTCCCAAAAAATACGGAAATGGAAGACACCCCCGACGCAGATTTGCGGCCAAAATCCGTAAGGAAAGCCCCTCAGGCCTGTCTTGCAGATGTACCGCCTCTGGCGGATTTTTACTTCTTTTTTTCTCCCTTCTTTTATGAAAAAGCAAAACGAGAGGTTCGGCGATGGCACGGAGGCCACCCGTGAACATTCAGGAGAGGTAACCGAAAATTCTGACAGCAACGGCTATTCCGGGAGACGGGAAGAGATCAGGACGACAAGCCGGCACGCACACGCCGGAGCATTGAATAAGCCCGACGCTGGCGGGACTGCTGTCATTGATGAGGACGAAGAAGAAGTTGTGGTTGATGAAGATGCAGAAGAAGAGGACGAACTTGATGATGAAGATGAGGAAGACGATGCAGGCGTCGTCGCAAAGGACGACGAGTGATCCGTGTGAAAAACGGCTGCATGAGGGCTATACTACCGCTCTCATGCAGCCCAAATCCCGCGAATCCATTTTTACGGCACTCTTCCCCAACGAACCCACTTTCCGCTGGAGACAGGTGCAGGAAGCGCTGTTTTTGCCGGACGCTACGGGCTGGAAGGACGCGACCTCGCTCTCGAAACTGATCCGCGAGACGCTGACGGAAAAAATGCCGTGGATGACCTGCACGGCAGAGCGTCTGTACAAGAGCGCACGCAACGACACATTCAAGGCGGTGCTCGCGGGGGAGGACGGAAAACAATTCGAGACTGTTCTGATGGCCAACATGCGCGACCAGTGGACCATCTGCGTCTCGTCACAGATCGGCTGTGCGATGGGCTGCACCTTCTGCGCAACCGGCGCGATGGGATTCAAGCGGAGCCTGACCGCAGACGAGATCATGGACCAGTACCGGTACTGGAAAAATTTTTTGAAGAAACGTCCCGGTGATCCCCAGCGCATCAGCAACGTGGTCTTTATGGGTATGGGCGAACCGATGACGAATTATGACAACGTGAAGAAGGCGATCCACGCCTGGCTCAAGTACACCGACATCGGCCCCACGAGGATCACGGTATCGACGGTCGGCGTGCTGATGCAGATGGACAGATTATTGCAAGACAAAGACTGGCCGCCCGTCCGCATCGCCGTCTCGCTCCACAGTGCAAACCAGAAAAAGCGCGAGGAGATTGTTCCGACAACGACACCGGATTTTTTGAAGAAGCTGACGGAATGGTCACACAAATACGCGCGGATCAAAGGCAACAATCGCCACCACATCACGTACGAGTACACGCTGATCACGGGAGTGAACGACACGCCGGAGCTCGCGCATGAGCTGGGGACGTACATCAAGGGCACCTCTGCGAGCATGATCAACCTGATCCCCTACAACCCCGTGATGGGAAAAATCTTCACCCGCAGCACCAAAGCCCGCATCGACGCGTTCAGGAAAATCCTCGAGGGCTACGGACTTAACGTCACGCAACGCAAGACGATGGGGGATGATATCGCGGCGGCGTGCGGGCAGCTGGTAACGGAAAACGAGGGGGAGCAGCGGGATAAAGATAAGGGCAGGATTGCGTTGGATGTGGGATGACGATTTTTCTGGTAAGAAAAAAGTCTCTGGGTATCATAGAGACATGCCCGACAAGACCTTCATCACCGTCGAAACTGTTGTTGATGTGCCCGTGGAGAAAGTCTGGAAGTTCTGGACGCAGCCGGAGCACATCATGCAATGGAACAGCGCTTCGGATGACTGGCACACGCCCCGCGCAACGACGGATCTGAAAGTGGGCGGAAAGTTCACTTCCCGGATGGAGGCAAAAGATGGAAGTGCCGGATTTGATTTCGCAGGAGTTTTCACGAAAGTCGTGCCAAAGGAGATTCTTGAATACACGATGGGAGAC
>CAYGGB010000038.1:0-7669 GCA_964349295.1 uncultured Candidatus Peribacteria bacterium
GGCCAACAGATAAGGGCTTTGCGCCGAAAGAACAACTTTACCCAAGAGCAGCTTGCCGGACAGGCAGGCATCAGTTTGAAGTACGTTCAGAAACTTGAAGGTAAAGATCCGCAGAATCCCAGCCTTGTTGTATTGCACAAGATCGCCAAGGGCTTTGGAGTGCCACTGTGGAAGCTTATGAAATTTGAGGAATAGGAGGAATAGAACTTCGATTTGCGTGAAGGAATTGCTAGAATGTGTGCAATATGAGTATGAAAGTAAAGAAATCACGATGGAAGATTCTCATCGAGAAACTGCAAGAGGCAAAAAAGTTACTCCCGTCCGCACCGAGATTCGGTTCATCTGAATATCTTCGCTATCGAAAATTCCTCGGATCAATTATCCTCAATAATGACTGCTCTCGGGACACAAGAAATCAATTTAACAAACTCAATCCCTACAGTGAACCTGAAACTTTTAAAAATTGGGGCAATGCAATTCGCGGCCTGCGTCATTCGCTTCCGCATTTACGAGATGAGTGCATGAAAAACATTGGAGCAGAATCACATGCTGAACTGGAGTACACCACTCAGAAAATCGAATTTGCCCTTGGACAACTAGAAGAGCGGTTTCCCTTATTGTACTTTGACTGTTTGTTGTCCCATGATGAACAGAAAATGTGGTACGAGGACAATCTGGCTTTTATTCAGCAGGTTGAAGACGAATTCAATTTATTGGAAACCCATGAACCACTAACACTTCCTCCAATGGGTAAGGAAACTCCAAACCAAAAAGAATCTATACCACTCGATGATCAATTCTTATACTTGCAGCAGAAGGGCGGAAAAGAAGAAAAAGGGTTGTGGTTTCGACTGGAGAGTGAACAAGTTGGATTCAAGAGGCTGCTCTTGGAAAAAGCGGAAATGAGAATTATTCGTTACCTTTATGATGTACGATTTGATCCTCAATTTGCACTGAAACGTGAAGAGATTGGGGGGAAACTACATGTCTCTGGTAAATCAGTGGGTACAAGAATCGCCAAGATCAGGGTGAAGTGCAACGAAATGGGAATGCGAACGGAACTAATAGTGAATGGCCCCTCACCCGCTACATGGATGCTCGATCAAAAGTTGGATTGTTGCTCCCCTCATCAGAGAAAAATTGTCACGAAAAAGTGGGCTGCGTTCAAAAGAAAATAGGTCTATCGAACATTTTTCAATACTCACAAATCATATTCCCCCCTATGGTTAGCGAAAATTAGCCTAAAGCTAGAGCAGCGTTGACAGATGATCCTCGTGACAGGCGTGGTCACCGCATCTTCTTTTTGATGCGTATGGACCATGTATTTTCTACGAGTGATACACAGCTGGCTGCGGCTCTCCTACACGAAAATGGAACGTTTGTAGGACTGGATAGATCCAAACCAAGGGTTGAATTCCTTTTCGAGGACACACCCGCTCTTCGGGAGATCATACGAAAGTACTGGAAGGACGAGTTGCTGTGTCCGGCGCAATCACTTTTGCTAGCGTTCAAACGGGCAAAACACATCCTTCACGACTACATCTCATGAGCCGACTCTCTCCGAGTATCGGCAGTTTTGCGAATCTCGGCTACCGGGAAAAACCGCCCCCGTAGCACAGATGCCTTTGACATCCGCGCTGCACGGATTGCAGCTTTTCCCTTATTGAGCACATGGATTTTATCAGCAAACACCACGGGCAACCACAAGATCATCCTACAAATCAGGCTGCAATGAAGCAGGCGCTTACTCGATTGGCTACCGCATGGGGAGCCACCTTGATCCTTGAGCCGGAAAGCAGCGTCTCCTTCGACAAGCCGCAGCGATGAAGCACGATTTCACCAGACTGCGGCAAATCCCCATCCTGAATGTTGCTCATGCCCTTGGCATGGAGCTGGCACGGACAGGTGGCGATACCTACAACAAGCGTGAGGGTAGGGAGATTTCCTCCCTCACGCTGTTCTCCAAGACGAATACTTTTTACCGGTTCTCGGGCAAGACAGCAGGCGGAGTGTGTGGCGGGTCCGTGATCGACCTCGTGATGCACGTCCGCGACTGCTCGCTCCGAGAGGCGGCTGATTTCCTTACCTCTCACTTTTTATGAATATCACGAAAGAAGATATTGCTAAGTACAAAGCAGCACTGCCGCCAGAGACCAGGCAGTACCTCATCGACCGCTGCATCAGCGAGGACATGCAGGATGCTCTGGATGTGGGCTGGATGAAGCACAAGAAGCAGGATTGGATTGTCTTTCCTGTGTACAACCAGAATGGTGACCCTCAATTCCTCAAGCTTAAGCGACCGCCGAAAGCCCCGGAATCGCAACCGAAGAGCCTCGTATACCCGAAGGGAGCCGCAGCCACTCTGTACCCGCTCCCGTACCTGTCTGCTGCCTGTGATCGCATTGTCATCTGCGAGGGTGAGCCGGATGCTCTCGTGCTTTTTTCCTGCGATGTCGTTGCCATCACATCAACAGCAGGAGCAGGAACATTCCACGACGAATGGCTGACACACATCCCGCAGAATATGGTTGTAACTGTCTGCTTCGATCTTGACGAAGCGGGAAGGAAAGGAATGGCAAAGGTTCTTGAGCTGATCTACGACAAGCGCCCGGACATTGACCTGCGGTATATCACGCTGCCCTCCGTCTTAGGCGAGAGCGGGGACATCACGGATTTCTTCCAACGTGCCAAGACAGAGGGCGTTGACCCTGTTACAGCCCTATTCGCGCTGGAAGCCCCCTACAAGCCTACAAACGACGCTGGATGGGAGAGCAAGCGCAGCCTGCAAGTCATCGCACCGCGCAAGGCAAGGACGTTTTCCGACTGGAAGGCGATGATCCAAAACAACTTCCCCGACCTGCTCACCGCAGCCGAGGCGTTGCTGAGTGTTACCTGCCAGCTTCTCATTCAGGACATCAGCAACTGTTTTGCACTCGTTCTCGTGGACGTGCCGAGCGCGGGCAAGACCATCGTCATCAATTTCTTCGACCGTATCAGCGGAATCACGTACTCGTCCGATTCGTTCACTCCAGCTTCATTCGTCTCGAATGCGGCGAACATCTCCAAGGAGAAATTGGCAGAAATTGATCTGCTCCCTCGCATTCGCCACAAGACGTTTCTCTTTCGGGATCTTGCCACTATTTTCTCGAATCGCGACGACGACCTGATGAAGAATCTGGGCATTCTCACGCGGGTGCTAGACGGAGAGGGCTATGCGACGGAGTCGGGATTACATGGGAGGCGGGAGCTGGTCGGCGATTACCTTTTTATGTTCATTGCAGGTTCTACGCCCATACAGCCACGGGTCTGGAAGGCGATGGGAACCCTCGGACCGCGAATCTTCTTTCTCGGCCTGCATACACGGGATAAGTCCGAGGATGAACTTACAGATCAATTGCAGGATGATGCGTACAAAGTGAAAGAGCTTGCCTGCCGGGAAGTCACGCAGGACTTCCTCCGCACGTTGTGGCAAACCCACAAGGAAGGAATGAAGTGGAATAAAAAGGAAGACTCCAAGGAGTGCCTCAAAGTCATTGTGCGATGCGCCAAGCTCCTCGCACGATTGCGTGGGCAGGTGCAGATTCACCGAGATCGGATGGATTCAGAGGGCAAGGAATACGTCTATACAGTACCCGTTGTCGAAAAGCCGGATCGGATCAATCAATGCCTATATAACTTCGCACGAGGCCATGCGATAGCAATGGGGAGGACTCAAATCTCCAAAGAAGACATGCACCTTGTCGTCCTCCTTGCTTTTGACTCTGCCCCCGGACATCGGTCAAAGCTCATGCACAAACTCATCGAGTCCAACGGTGAGCTGCGAACCGACCACGTTGAGAAATTCCTCGGTTGCTCCGATGAAACTGCCCGGAAGGAAATGAAGACGCTTTGTGTGCTCGGGATTTGCAAGGAATTTGAAGGAAGCACTTTCGAGCCGCAATTGCATATCCGTCTCGCCGAAGACCTCCGCTGGTTCTTGAGCGACGAATGCAGGCGACTCCTTCGCACAGCGTCAAAAGGGCTTGGTGGTTCTCCAAGTGAATCTGCCCCCGTGAGCGCCTAACCGAAGTATGGCAACAGACTTGCCAGCTTCGGCCATGCCCGATGGTGAGCGTGATGCCCTACGCTCGCCACAAAAGCGCGGACCCAAACCGCAGCCTCTTATCATGAAGGTAACGTACGTCGCTGCTGAGGGTTGGGACTATAAACGAGCGATCTACCCCGCCTTGAGGGAATGGGGAGTGTTTAACTCAGATTAAACAAATGCTGCTAAACTACGGAACATGAACCCACAAGAAGCAGAAAAAATCATTAATCAGTATGGAGCATTAATTGCCAATGCCCCAAAAGGGAAAATCGCACTAAATGTATTTAGTCTCCCATATTCCCCCGGGAAAATTCGTTATGCATTCTTTGTCTATGTAGAAGCGCTCATTAATGAAGGCTTGTTTGACGATACAATAAAAGGAAATCTAGAGCTTACTTATGCAATGCTCGACACTAAGTTCCGAGAAAATGATGATGAGATAAACGAAGCTTGGCCAAAATATAAAAGTGATCAAAGTGCGCGAGATGTGATCAACAAATGCGGTGGCCTGTCATCATTAGTATCATGCCCAGAGAAAATGAATGAGTTCCATAATTTCGTCGCTGATTGCTATGGAAACTGGGGAAAGAAATCAACCTAAATGCAGGCGTGGGACGACAAGAGAACAATCTGTTTGATGCTGGGGGATAGGCGCTTGTTTATTGAATCGAATATAACTGAGCAATGATCCCAATAATGATTGATGCGACAGCAATCGCGATGGTTGCCCACATCGAGCATCTACTGGAATCCAATAATCCTTTTTGGAGTCGATAGTTCAGCAAACACTCAACCACAGTCGTTTTCGGGGAACCGGGATCACCATCGGCTACCGACGCTGCGAGTTCTTCAATAGGTAGTCCCATAAGTTTTTTTACCTCTTCACGAGATAAAGCCATAGAAGTGGGGGAAGAATAAGATCACTCTTCATCAACTGAAGCTTGTATGCAATGTACTGCACTACAATGCTACTTTTTCTCTTAGGGCAGGCCTCTTCTGCTGTCTTTCATTAATGTTCATCCCCGTCTTCCACTGGTTGTTCCCCATGAACTGAATGCGTGTTTTGAACCCGAATAAATAGTAACCTTGCTGCGTCCACTCCCCATCCGTCTTCGCCCCTGCGGGGGCTACGCCGAGATTTGGCAAACACCCATCCCAAAAAAACAGATGGCGATTTGATGTGAGCACAGAGACTCACTAGTATTTGCCGGTGCCCCGCAAAAAATCAGACGCCAGACGAAGATACAGAATCGCCTTCTGGATTATTCTCGCCGTCGCGGTTCTTCTGCGCATTGCATATGTCTGGGTCACCCCCTGGGATGTACGCGGCCACGATGCGTCGGGACATGTGCAGTACATACAATATGTGATTGAACACAGATCCATTCCTCCACCCGGTGAGGGATTCGAGTTCTACCATCCTCCGCTGTACTACTTTGCGGCCGCACCCATTCTCGCAGGCGCGCGTTCTGCAGGGATGACGGACGAAATGCAGATGCGGATGGTGCAGGGCTTCTCGCTTCTGCTCTCGATTCTCTCGCTGTTGCTTGTTGTCCGTATCGGGCGTCGCATATTTCCGGATACTCTGCCGGAGCTGCTGCTCTTTTATTCAGCCGTGGCGTTCCTCCCAAGCAATATCTTCTTCGCTGCCCGGATCAACAATGATGTCCTGTTCCAGTTCTTCATCTTTGCAGGCTGTGCGTCCCTGCTCGACTGGTGGTCCACCGGGCGCCACCGCTCCTGGATATACATGACGCTGTGCACGGCACTCGGTCTGCTGACAAAGACCAACATGGTGATGCTGATTCCGGTCGCGATCGCCTGTGCCTTCGCAAAACCCAAACAGACATGGACGCGAAGAGCAAAACTCACAGGGGTATTGCTGGGAGGTGTCGCACTCCTGAGTGGATGGTTTCCGGTGCTGCGATGGCTCGCGTCCACTGATGCACGCATGATCATCATTGGAAATGTGGACCGCGCGACGGGCGCACTGCCTTTCGCATGGAGAGATTTTCTGGTCTTCAATCCGCTGCAGGTCCTTCTGCATCCATTCAACGAAGTGACGGGCGACGTGACCAGGCGTTCCTTCCATTGGGAATATATTTTCCGATCCGCTCTCTACGGCGAATTCCGTTTTCCTGATGCCTTCAGAACCATTGCCCTGACGATGATTTGCGCCGCGTTCGCACTCGCTGCGTTCGCGGCCCGCCGGCTGTGGCATGAGCTGCGATCACGCAACTGGAGAAAGACCATGCCGATGTGGCTGGCTGCTCTCGTTGTTCCCGCCACATCTGCCGCGAACCGGCTTGTTTTTCCCTTCAGTTCATCATCGGATTTCCGGTATTCCATACTCTTCGCACTTCCAGCTGCCTACTACGCAACGCGGAGCCTGAACAATGACCGGCAAGGCCTTCGATCGCTCCATGTTGGCTGTGCATTGTCTTTTATAGTCATGGAACTGCTCTTCATGGCACAGCTCCTGCTCAGTGGAATGTAAACCACCTCAGTGCGTGCCCCCCTATTTGTGCCTTCCCAAACGGCCAAAGCGGGTGTAGACTTTCCATCCAGTTGTATCAACGATTTGATACGATTTTTTTATATGTCCGAGCCCATGTTCCGCACCCCCAAAGGCACGCACGATGTCCTCCCGCAGGACCACCAGTACCACACCTACATCAAGAAGGTTGTGCGTCACCGTGCCCGCCAGGCGGGCTACACCCGCATCGATCCGCCGTTGTTCGAGCACAAAGGCGTGTTCCAGCGTGGTATCGGCGAGCACACGGATATCGTCGAGAAGGAGCTTTTTACCGTCATCGGCAAGCGCGACGGCGAAGGTGAGGCACGCGAATTCGCGCTTCGGCCAGAGTTCACCGCGGGGATCTGCCGTGCGTACGTCGAACACGGCATGCAGCAATTGCCGCAGCCGGTCGAGCTCTATTCGATCGGACCGTGCTTCCGGTACGACCGTCCGCAGAAAGGACGATACCGGCAGTTCCACCAGTTCGATCTGGAAGTCATCGGACTCAAGGATCCGAGCATCGACGCCCAGCTGATTCATGTGGTCACAAAAATTCTCAGTGATCTCCGCATCCTCGACCGCCTCACGCTGCAGGTCAACAACATCGGGACAGCGGAGAACCGCAGGGCCTACATGGACGCAATCCGGGATTTCTTCATCGGGAAAGAGCGCCAGCTTCCACCGGATGATGCGCGCCGGCTCCAGACCAATCCCCTCCGGCTGCTCGACAGTAAAGAGGAGGACACGCAGATCCTGATCAAGAACGCGCCCAAGCTCGATCAGTTCCTGGACGACGACAGCAAGAAATATCATGAGACGCTCCTGGAATATCTCGAGGCACTCGGCGTCAAAAGCGTCGCAAATCCGGGTCTCGTCCGCGGGCTCGATTACTACGGTCAGACGGTCTTTGAGTTCTGGGATTCGTCCACGGGAGCGCAGAACGCCGTCGGCGGAGGCGGCCGGTACGACGGTCTGATCGAACTGCTCGGCGGCAAACCGACACCCGGCGTGGGATTCGCCGGCGGCATAGAACGCATGATCTGGCATATGAAAGAAGCCGGTGT
>CAYGGB010000039.1:0-7594 GCA_964349295.1 uncultured Candidatus Peribacteria bacterium
ACTGGTCGTTGTGCGCATTTCGGGATCTTTGGTGACGTTGCCGATGATGTCGGCGCGGTTGAGACATTGGACGACTGCGGAGGCATTCTCGGGTGCGGCACGCTGGCCTTCTTTGGGATCGAGCAGAATCATATCGAGCGCGACCATCTTGGTTTTGCTGCGCTTCTCGTTCGTTTTTTCATCCTGCCAGCTATCCGTTTGCAGACGTCCGGAAATGAAGAGCTGGGCGCCAGGTTTCACATATTTGCCGGCGACCTCGGCCATCGGGCCCCAGAGCGTGACGACGTGGAAGCCTTTGCCATCGAGCATTTCGCCGCTGTCGGCCTTGAAGGAATACGGCGTGACGATATTCAAATCGACCACGCTGCTTCCGCTGGGAGTCTGTCGCACCTGGACGGGCTGTGTCTGATATCCGATGATCTGAACGCGGTTGAGAGAGAACATGGCGGGTGGGGGAATGGGATAAGAGGAGGTCCCGGACCTAAGGAGAACGAACGTACACCTGAGGTATTTGGATGGGCAACCGAGTGGCATTGCCGGGACCGGGAAATATTTTGAAATAGACGGAGAAACACGGGAAAAATCAGTGTTTTTCTGCTATACTTTTAAGATTCACATGACCAACACAAAAACCTGTTTCTTCGGCTTCCTCCTGTGCTTTTTGGTGGTGACAACAGGCTCGACAGCGCGCGCGGAAATCTTCCGGTTTTCCACGACGACGCCGAAGAATTTTTCTGAGGTGGAAAAGAGTATTGAGGACGCGCGGGAGTCTGTGACAAACAGTGACGATCTGTGCGGAGGATGGAGCGACCAGCCTGTTGGCGCCGTACCGGGACCGGGAAGCACGATTTCGCAGGTGACGGGCGTTCCGGGATGGGATGGTCTGCCGCTGCAGGACAATGGCGAACCGTTCCCATCGGGCATGGCGTGGCGCGTGGAAGAGGACGACACGGGCGGCAACGGTTTCCAGTTTCCCGACACCGCGAGCGGCCTCGCCACCGCATGCGATTACAGCGCGGACTCCGTGACGCGATCGGTCTGGGAAGACGCCGGCGACGAACCGGGACGCTACGTGCAGAAGGATTTCGCCAATCCGTATTTTGATGATCCCTCCTGCTCCTGGAATGCTGACGGAAACGACGGCGGGCCCGGCACGCCCGGCCGCTGCGCCCAGTTCTGCCAGTGGCTGAACCGGTTCACGTACAAAGACTGTCAGATTTTCCGGCGGACAAAGAACCGCGACGGCTGGCAGTGTGCCGCGTGGGCAGAAAAATTCACCTGTTCGGAGGAGTGGGCGACGATTGCAATCGCCCCGGAGGAATCGTCGTCGTCATCGCCGGAATTTCCGGAGACGGGCAAGAGTTCCGATTCGTCGTCATCGTCATCAGAGCCCGAAAAAAAACCGGGACCCCCGACGCCAGCGCCGGAACTGGGAATAGAAAACTGCGTTCTCTGCACGGGCGACGAATGCCGGTGCCCGGGACCCGGTTGCATGACCCTTCCGTCGCGGCAGGAAAGCGACGGGTCAGATGACCCCCTGCGGGCGCCGGGACCGGAGAGGAACGTGAAATCGTTTCCGTCGTTCTTCCGGCAATACACCGCCGTCACCGCGCGGGATGCCGTGCAGGGAACGGTGCTGGAAGGGGACGACCAGCTGTACGCCACAGAATCAAAAACCGCCTGTTACGGCCGGTACAACGAAGAAGACCCGAAGGTCCGGCGGACGGAATCCCAGGACAAGCGCTGCGTGATTTCGTTTCCGTTCACGCGCGGGGAACTTTGGAAATCCCAGATGGTGGTGGGGGACATGACTCCCGGTCCCGCGCTCTACGATCCTCCGCCGGATGTGCGGGAGGGAAACGACGACGATCTGTGGACGCAGATTCCGGGCGGAATGTCGTTTCCGCGCGAGGACAAACTGAAGAAAAGAACCCTTACCTCGGTGTTTCTGCAGCCGGGGGAGAAGAGGATCACCGCGATGTGGCAGAACCTGGTGACGAGGCCGTACGCGGAGAATGGATTTTTGCGCGCGACGGACGGCGCGGTGACCAATGAAACCCGCGACGCGCGTCCGGTGGTCCAGTGGATCAACCGCCTGACGCAGGACATGGTCGCGCTGCTGTCGCCGCCGGTCGTTCGGCTCAAAATTCCGGCCTCATGGATCGCCGTGTCACAGTCGTCGGAGTCGTCGTCACCGGGCGGGGATGCTGTGGAAAGTTTTCTGGCGCTCCAGAATGCGACAGTCGACCGGCAGCTGGACGCGGAAGAGGATGTCCCCGGAAAACTCATCGCGCTTGCGGAGGAATTCTTCACGTTGCAGGAAGAAATCATTCCCGTTGTGATTCCGCTGGCGTCGCCGCTGGAACTGGAGGCGCATGCGGTATCGGAGAGCGCGGACAATCCCGAAAAAGCGGCGAAGCTCCGGGAATACGCACGACAGATCGACAAGTACCGGGAGCTGCGCGCGCGGGTGACGCTTGCCGCTGCACAGCTCCTTGGCCAGCAGCAGACAGACAGGGCTGCGTTCACGCAGTGGATAGAGGACACGGCCGGGGAATACCGCGCGTTTCTGGACCGGCGGGAGGAGCGCCTGGCGCTGGCGCCCCTGGTGCGGCAGGTGCAGGACGAACTCGATGAATTTTCTGCGATCAATTCGCCGTGGTGCCGCAACAATATGCTGACGACGCCGGACTACTCGCGCCTGTACCCGTGGTATCCGGGAATGCCCGGCGAACTTCCCGCGATGTCGTGCAGGGGGGACGAGGGAACGCTCCCGATCCTCTGCATAGCGCCCGAGAAAGACTTTGTGTTCGACATGACGCGGTTTTCGTCACACTCCGCACCGCTGCGCTTCCCCGTTCTCCATCCCGTGCAGATTCTGCTCGATCTGGAGTCCGATGTGCTCCCCGACCTTCCCGATATCCCGGATATGGATGATCTTCTGGGGCAGATCAACGGCACGACCGTGATGAGCGGGCCGGCGGAGACGGGATTTCCCCCGCAGATCGATCTGGAATCCGCGAAAGCAAATCTGGAACGCGCGATGGAGATTCTAAGCGGACGAAACGCTACCTATAAAGAGACATGGGATGCACTGGAGCCGAGTGACCTGACCGAAAGCCTGACGTGTCCCGGCTGGGATGCGTTTCCCTGCGTGTACGACGAAATGAGTCTGCGCCAGTGGATGCAGGATGTGACGGCGATGCCGGGGGTATCGCTCCCTGAGCAGCTGCGCGTGCAGGGAACCCATCGCGATCTGCTTGCGCCCGTGGCGGCGCCGGACGGATTCGATCTTGCGCGCACCATCGGATGCAATCCGGAGGATCATGTCTGCACGCCCGTGTTGCATAACGAACGGCGACCACCCTCCACAGGTGAAGAAGTTCTGATGCCGGACGGACAGGCAGAGCAACAGGATGCTGTCTTTGAGAACATCCGCATACGCATGCGCAGACTGAACATTGATGACAACGGACAATCTGCCGGGCGTGCGCCGAAATCCCAGATGCCGGCGATACAGCAATACCCGCTCTACACGGTCCCGCCCGCTATCGATCTTCTCCGTAAACAACCATGACGATACATCACACCCACACGAAGACACCGGCATTTCACAACCGCGTCACGATACTGGCGGCACTCTGCATGAGCGTGGTGATTCTTCTGCCTGCAGATTCCCTGATGGCGCAGGCGACAATTTCTCTTGTGCGGCCTCCGGCACTCTCCGCGACCGCCTGCAACATGGAAATCCGCGACCGCCTCGCCCAGCAGCAGCGCCTGCTGCGGCAGGTCCTCTTTGGCGTCACGGAAGCGTCCACCATGCCGGTCAACTCCACGCGGTATTCCAAAGACGGCACTCCGTGGCTGAAAGTGAAAAGAGGCACGTGGAGGACGGCGGCAGCCGCATTTGAAAGCACCACGTGGAGCGATGCCCAGGTAAACAGGGAAACAGAATGGCCCGGCATGAACGAAATGGATTCCGGCGCAAAGCCCGCAACACTCACCGGGATCTTCGGGCAGAAGCAGGTCTTTACGTCATCGCTGATTCCGGAACTTGCACAGAGTCTTCGGGCGTTCCACTGCCGTCTCGCGATGGTCTGCCAGGGCGTGCGGGACACGTTCGGCCATGAGACTGCCGATGCATCGGGGCTCCTGACTGTGACAACGGCGGGCTGCGACGATCTGGTGATGGAGCCGCTGGACCAGTGCCGGTTTGGCAACGCGATCGAGGATGACGGCGTGACCGGAGAAAATCTGATCGGCGGCATCGATGCCAGCGTCGTCGAGACCGAATGCCACACGCTGGCGGAGCAGCTGGCCGCGCGCGAAAAAGCGTTCATGGACATCGCCATCGCATACGACGCGGCGCAGCGGACGGTGATGCAGCTGGGAGGAAGCATGGATCTTTTTCTGCAGGGACTCCGCGGCGATTTCCTAGCGCCGGTAGAGCAGACGCTCCCGCTTCTTTCGGCACTTTCCCGTTTTTCGTGCGTTACCCCTTTCTGCAATAAGTAACTTCCTCCCGCAACGCACCGGCACACGGCATGCACTCGCTCTTGCGGGAGCGGTCCTCACGATTGCGCTGCTTGCAGGCACCATCCGCGGCAACCGGCTGCCGGCGGCACTCGACGTCACGGAACCCGCACAGCTCCCCGCATGCGAGAGGGACGCCAGACTGTTCCCCGAAAACACCGAGGTCCCCGAAGGAATGTCGATCGTCGATGACTGGGCGAAGCGCTATCACGGCCGCGTCGCGGCGATCATCGAGGAGGATCTGCAGGACATCCGCACCGGCGGCACATGCGACGAAACGGTCCAGGGCGCGCCGACCGCCGGGCTCAAAAAACTCGCGGACGATCTGGGGCGGCAGAACGTGCACCAGAGCAACCTGCCCGATCTTCTGCTCGAGTATCTGCGCCGGTACGAATGCGCGCTCCACACGGAATCGTTTGTGATCGAGGAACGGGCGACGAATGATCTGAGCCGCCAGCTGGCCCGCCGGAATTCGACAAACGCCGGCATCGGATTCGAGGACTATTCCATCGCGGTGGACCGTGAACGGCGCCAGATCGGCCAGGAACTCGCTCTCGCGCAGCCCGCCCTGCACCGGACCCTTGTCTACCGCTCTGGCTACAGCCGCCTGCAGCCGCTGGCCCATTCGCTCCAGTGCCTTGCAGGCGCAACCGTCGACATCAAAAACGCCCTGAGCCTTGCCGCGGAAGCGAGTGCGTGCCTCCCGAGAATCTGGGACGCACACATTCCCGTCCGGACTCTTTCCGATTCCACGCCATGAGCAGAATTGTTTCCGCATGGGCATTGTCCGTTCTGTGCCTGGCCACGGCGATCGCCGCGACACCGGCGCAGGCTGCCGATGTAAAACTGTACGACCGGATGCTCGACGTCACGCGCCGCGATCTGCTGCAGAACAGGCAATCGGTGATGTCCCCGGAACAGAGTGTGTTCGAGTTTGTCAGTCACGAGCTCCCCGATATCACGACGGATGTCAGCCGGGAAGATTTTGACGGCCTGCTCAACCAGCGGGATGACCTGTGTGCAAAAAACGGTCTGGATGTGACGGGTGAATGCCCCGGTGTCCGCAGCGTGGCGGTGGATCTGATCCGGCGCGAACAGACGGTCAAAACCGCCGCCCGCGACTGGCAGATCATTGCATCGGGATTCGAGGAGCCGCTGCTCGGGGGATTTGTACTGCCACTCACCACACAGATGCAGGGTATTTCGCGCATGTGGGAGGCGGACACGGTCCATCCCGCGCCGGAGAACGGGACAGGACCCCGCATCCGCACCGAGAATATTCCTGACAGCGGCGAACTGCAGGGGGCTGTCGCGGCGCTCGCAACCGCACTGAGGAACCTGATCCTCAATGATCCTGGATCGATGGCGGCGGACGGTTCCAAGATTGCACCGGGCACGGTTCCGGCGGACATCACGCAACTCTCGGCCGCCGTCTGGCGATACCGTTTCACCTCCGCAGGATTTTTGCAGCAGTCGCCGCAGCTCACGAAGGAATTCCTTGCGCCCGCCACCGGCACCGAACAGGAGCTGGCAAAAAAACGCTGGCTGACGGTAGAGGAATGGCTGCAGGCGATCACGGACAACCTGGAAGAGCAGGGAAACACGCTGGATCTGGCGCCCGGCGAGGTCGCTCTCTTCACCTTCCCCGACACAGTGCAGGAATTGTTGCCCGATAATGTTCTCGTCTGGTCGTACGTCGAACGGCTGGAGAACGGAGACGTGCGCGGCGACAGCGGACTGCAGTGGAAGTACGCAATTGAACCGGCGCCTCTAACGATCTGCAGCAAAAATAACGGCGGCGACTGCGAGCCGCTTCCCGGCGGCCATTACCCGCCCCCGCCCGGAGAGCAACCCGCAAGCCCGCTCTGCATGTTCCCACTGATGCGCGCAGGGAATCTCTGTGCTGACCCCGCACCGGACGAAGAGGAGGAGTGTGAAGAGACCGTTGATGACAACGGCGATGTGATCAACCTTGCCGGATGCGACAACGAACCCGTCCGCGAAACAGAACCGGGCGGAGACGTGTGCGCCGATCCATCGTGGCAATCGGGAGCACAGGAATTTGATCCCGAAACGGAGTGCCGCGTGGAACTGAAGTGCGATGCCGGTGGACAGATACCGTACGACGCCCTGACGGAAAAAAAACAGCAGGACGGAACGACGACCATCACCATGAAGGACGGCATTCCCGGTGACGCAGTCTCCCTGTTCCTTCACGAGCTGGTGCATGCCCGGCAATCGTGCCACCTTCCGCCGGAATCCGACGCGTACGCCCAGGCAGGAACACAGCAGGAACGCCTTGATGTCTGCTGCGCGCTAGAAGGGGAGGCGTACCGCGCGCAATGCAACGCAATCGCGGAGGACGGTATTTTTGACGGCGCGGTGAACAATGCCGAAACCTGCACGCAGATCCTCACCGATCTTTCGTGCCGCGACCGCATCATCCGCGGCATGGGCGGCCTGGATGACGATCACGGTGCCTGCCCGTGGTCGCTCACGTATCACCTCACGTACGACGAAACAAAAGCAGAATCAGAATCGATGGGCGAGGGGACCAATCCGGCACCGGAGCAAACGTGCAGCGACATCGTCGATCCCGAGAGCGGCAGACCTAAGCCGGACGCCGATCCGCGGATCATCGCGGCGATCGGATCGGTGGAACATACGCGGGAGGAAGACGTCTGCACGCCGCTCGCGCAGACGGATTTTGAGAATACCACCGGCAACATGATGTGTTTTCTCAACCGCTGCTGGAAACAGTCGCTTGCGCTGCACCGGCTGACCCCAGCGCGAACGCCAGTGATTGCGGGGGAATCTGTCTATCCCTTCGACGTCTGCATGGCGCCCGATCCCGGGCTCGGGAAAATCATCCCCGGCCCGTCGCCCCGCACGCGGTGGATTGCGCCGTCGTACAAACCCGCGCGCCTTCTGCAGTATCTGGAAGAAACCCTCTGCCCTGGGCTGCCGCTCGGAAGCCCGCTCTGTTCGTTTGATCCCGAGCGCCGCCTGGAACTGTACCCCAAAGACCAGCTGGAACTGGCGCAGAGCATCATTGCGCAGG
>CAYGGB010000040.1:0-7511 GCA_964349295.1 uncultured Candidatus Peribacteria bacterium
GCCGAGGCATGCGCCGCTCTGATCGAGAATGACGATGAGCGGTCGCGATTCGACAGGATTGCCATGAGTACGTATCGCCATCGCATGACGATCGTGATGCAGCATGGCGGTCCTGCCAGCATGCAGACATGGCTGGACCGGCTGCAATCCAATCGCGTTTTCCTGTCCGCTATTGCGGCTGGAGAAGACTGGGCCAGGCAATGGGTGGAAGACGCCACCCGCTTCATTCAGAAGAAAAAGTGAGCTGCCATTCGGCAGTCAATGAGTAACCGAGACCTCTGCCACTTGGCAGGGGTCTCTTTTTATATGCCACTTATTTCCGTACCGACAGCCCTTTCTGCTTCATATGCGAATGTGCCTTGAAGATGCTCTGATCGGTGAAATGGAAGATGCTGGCGGCGGACACGGCCGATGCTCCGCCGATCACAATGCCGTCGACCAGATCCTGGATTGTTCCGACGCCTCCGGATGCTGTGACGGGAATCGAGACTGCAGACGTCACGCTTTTGATCGTCTCCAGATCATATCCGGTCATCGTTCCCTCGCGATCGACGGAGGTGAGCAGGATCTCACCGGCGCCCAGCTCTTCTGCCTTCTTCGCCCATGTCACCGGATCGAGTCCGGTCTGGTGCGTTCCCCGGTGCGTGAAGACCTCGTTCTTTCCGGCTGCATTTTTTTTGAAATCAATGGAAACGACGACGGTCGAGACGCCGAATTTTTTTGCGAGTTCCGTCACGAATTCCGGTCGCTCCACGGCCGCCGTGTTGATTGAGACTTTGTCTGCGCCGGATGCGAGCACGTCACGTGCCTGCTCAATCGTCCGGATGCCGCCGCCCACCGTGAGCGGCATAAAGCATTCTTCGGCGACAGCGGTGATGATGTCGAACAGGAAATGCCGGTTCTCTTGCGTGGCGGTGATATCCAGGAAGATCAGTTCATCCGCGTGTTGCGCATCGTAGACTTTGGCAACTGTTCGCGGATTTCCCACATCGCGGAACTCCCCGAACTGCTTCGTTTTGATCATACGGCCGTCTTTGAGCAGGAGCGTGGGAATGAGGCGGACTTTGAGCATGGGAACGTCAGAAAAAAGGAAGACAGGGTCAGGGTTTCCACGAAAGGAAGTTTTCCAGGAGTTTCAGACCGTTGTCCTGACTCTTTTCGGGATGGAACTGCGTCGCAAAAATATTCCCGCGCTGGATGGCCGCAGTGATTTTCTCTCCGTACGTTGCGGTCGCGACAAGATCGGCTGGATCGCCGACAGCCAGATGGTAACTGAGGACGAAGTAGAAATCCGCGCCCGGGTTCACTCCGGCAAACAGGGGACTGGGCCTGATATATTCCAGGTCGTTCCATCCGATATGGGGAATCTTCAGGCCGAGATGTTCGACGTTCAGTTTCCGGACACGTCCTTTGATCCAGCCGAGTCCCTTGTGCTCACCGTATTCCTCGCCAACCTCCGCGAGGAACTGCAGACCGAGACAGATACCCAGGAACGGTTTTTTCTTTCCCATCACCTCTTCGGTCAGCACGGTATCCAGTCCTTTCGCGCGCAGATAATTCATACCATCGGCGAATGCCCCGACACCGGGCAGGATGATCCTCTCCGCGGTCCGGATATCCTCCGCTCTGCCCGAAATCTTCACATCTGCCCCAACCATCTCCAGTGCTTTCTGCACGGAGAAGAGATTCCCAAGGCCGTAATCGACGATGACGATCATATGTACACGCTATCACAGGATGTCACCCTGAGCATGTGATGGCCAACGTCCGGTGTCTGGTTCGCTCCGCTCACCATGACACCTCAGCTTTCGATATCAATATTAATGGTCCAGTCCTTCTGATCCGGCAGTTCTGGCCCCCGCGGCAGCGTTCTCCAGTCCGGCGGCACATGCGGTGCAACCACGTGCGTGAGGGCAATCCGGTGGAATTCCTCGTCCGTCATGTCGATTGCCTTCAAAAAGACATCCAGACTTGCGGGTCTGTATCCTTCATATTTCTCAATCATTTTCAGTCCTTCATCCCGCGTCATGCGGCCGTTGCGGATGTCGATGGAGGCCAGATGCGTCATGCGCGACATGCCGCGCTTGAGCCATTTGAGATAGTCCTGGATTCCCTGGAACGCGTCTTCAACTTTTTCGTACCAGTAGCGCTCGTAGGGAATGCCTTCCACGGGCGCCCCCTGCCACCCGAGTTCTTCGCGGATCCGTTCTGATTGCTTGCGCGTGTCCCACGGGACGTAGTTACCGAGACAGATCGAGCGGTAGCCGATTGCACGCAGGTCTTTCATCTTGGGATATGTGTAGGGATGCAGATCGCGCAGCGTCACCGATCCGTCGAGCATGCCGACCATGTCCTCGGCGTTGATACCCAGATTCACGACGCGGTTAAAACGTTTCTCATCCACATCTTCATTCACTTCGTAACTGTAATAGCTCACGTATTCCGATGTCGGCTCGCCCCAGACGAGCAGCGGGATCTTCTGGTCGACAGCCACCTGCATCGGATACGCATAAATGCCGCAGTGCGAGTGCCACATGATATCGCCTTTGCGGATGAGCGACTCCCGCATCAGTTTTTTGACCGTCTGCCAGTCAGATTTGAATTTGTGAAAGTCGACACCGAGCTTTTTGACGACCCGTTCTGTATTCCGCAGAATTCCCGGACGGTAGAATCCGTGGTCAAAGCACACAACAAGCGGCCGCAGTCCGAAATCGCGGACCAGCGCCAGTGCGGCGAAGGTACTGTCTTTGCCGCCGCTGAACGGCACAATGCAGTCGTATGGTCCTTTGCCGCGGAATTGGCCCAGCAGCGTCTCGAATTCCTTCCGCCGCTCTGCCCAATCGATCTTTTCGTTCTTGTATTCGATCTGGCGGCACGTGGCACAGACGCCCTGCTCATCAAAGCTGATCATATCCTGTGTTTCGAGCATCACGCATTTGGAGCAACGTCGCATGCGTCCTTTTTACCCGATTTTCCTTGTGAGCGCCATCCAGACCTGATCGTGCATTTCGTCGCCGTATTGGATGTAGTTGGTGTCTCTTTTTGTTTCTGTGAAGCCCAGTTTCTCGTATGCGCGGATCGCCGCTGTATTCTTCGCAATCACCCCCAGATTCATCTCCTCCAGGCCCAGTTCATCAAAGCACCAGTCGCAGAGCAGGCCCATCGCTTCCGCTGCGAAGCCTTTCCCCCAGTACTCTTTGTCGCCGATCATTACCGCGATTGTCGCACGCCGGTGATCCGGTTCAATCGGTTCCAGTTTGACCGTCCCGATGAAGAGGTCATTTTCTTTCAGGAACACGCCGAAGAAGAGCGCGTCTTTTTGTCCGTGTTTCTTTGCGATGTACTCGCGCAGTTCCGGGATCGTTGCGCTCTTGGTTGCCAGAAATTTATTCACTTCAGGGTCATTGAGCCAGCTGGCGTACCGTTCGTTCGCGTGCGAATCATCCAGAATCCTCAGTGTGACGCGCGGACCGGTGAGCGTGATCTTTTTGTCCGTGAAATCCATAGGCTTAGAAGGCGAAATCCAGTTTTTTCTGCGTGATCAGATACTCGAGCAACGCGAATTCCTCCATATCATCCAGCTCAAAGCACATGTGCGGCATCACGTACGCGAGGGAATTCTTCATGAGCACCAGAGGAGATTCATCAAAGAAGGACCGGCGGTAGAAATAGAAGGACGCGTTGAGTTCGTAGACTTTCGGGCCCTGCTGGCGGGCGGTCATCTGCGCTGTCGGCTTCTTGGACAGTTCATAGAATCCGTCTGCGTCCGGTTCGATCATATCGAAGTACGGATTATGTTTTGGAAAGCTGACTGAGAAGAGGTTTCGCGCCTGTGGATTCCCGTCGATCATTTTTCTCGCCGCATCAAGATCTTCAATAGTCCTCAGCGGCGACGTGACATCGAGATCCAGGATCATGTCGTACTTTTTCTTTCGCGAGGATTCCGCAAACAGCACGACGTCTTTGATTGTATCCAGTTTTCCCACAAGATCGGTGGAGAGCGCGGTGGGACGTTCATATCCGGTCGTGAGTCCCGCTTCGGCGGCGACGGCTTTGATGTCATCGCTGTCCGTCGAGAGTTCCACATCGGCGCCGGTCTTCTTCGCGTATGCGAGTGCGTGTCTGATCGAGTAATTGATCAGAGGCACGCCATTGATCGGTTTGATGTTCTTTCCGGGAATCCCTTTGGAGCCCCCTCGGGCACAGAGTGTTATCAGCAGAGACATACACGGATGATACCGCTTTATTGGCCCTCACCCCAACCCTCTCCCATTGCGATGGGAGAGGGAGCTTTTTAAATGGTGGTCCAGCCGCCGTCGACCATCAGGTTGGTTCCTGTGACGAAGCTGGCTGCGTCGGAAAGGAGAAAAACAACTGCGGGTGCGACATCATCGGGTTTGCCCATGCGGCCAAGCAGGACTTTCTTCGCGTACCGGTCGACGAACTCTTTTGGTTGCCCGTGGAAGATGCCGCCCGGAGAAATCGTGTTCACCCGGACGCCTTCGCGACCGTACAGCGAGGCCAGATAGCGTGTCATCTGGATGATGCCTCCTTTGATTGCGCCGTACGGGGCGGGGCTGGTGAAGTCCATGCCCTCGTAGATGGCGAAATCGGGTGCGACGACGCCGTAGATCGATGCGATGTTGATGAACGATCCGGATTTCTGTTTGCGCATGCGTGGCAGAACGGTCTTCGCGCAGAGTGCATAGCCGTTGAGGTGCGCGTCGATGTTTTCCCGCCAGGACGAAAACGGCATCTTTTCAAAGGACAGTCCCCAGTCCTTGGAATGCGGGTACGCGTTGTTCACCCAGCCGTCGATCTGTCCGTGTTCGTTCACGACATCATCACACAGGAGGGTCACCGATTCCTCGCTGCGGATATCTAGGGAATGGTCCCCGTTTTTCAGATCGTCTTTTGCCGTGATGTCGGCGGAGACAGGAATTCCTCCGGCGTCGCGGATATGCCGGATGAAGGCGGTTCCCAAAAGGCCTTTTCCGCCGGTGACGACGATTACCTTTCCTGTAAGGGATAGAGGGGAATCCATACGCAGAGTGTACTATAGTATCGCCATGCAGCGGAAAAGCCTCGATCTGTACCTGGCCGCGAAAAAGCGTATCCCCGGCGGAACGCAGCTTTTGAGCAAGCGTCCCGAAATGTTCGCGCCGGACGTCTGGCCCGCGTACTACAGCAAAGCGAAAGGTGCCGAGGTCTGGGATCTCGACGGCAACAAATACATCGACATGGCCTACAACGGCATCGGTGCATGCATCCTGGGTGCGGCTGATCCCGATGTGGATGCTGCAGTGACGGAAGCGATCACCAAAGGAGTGATGTCGACGCTGAACTGCCCCGAAGAAGTGGAGCTTGCCGATCTTCTCTGCGAAATTCACCCATGGGCCTCGATGGTCCGGTATGCGCGGTGTGGAGGCGAAGCGATGGCGGTTGCAGTTCGCATCGCTCGGGCCAGCACGCGCCGGGACAAAATCGCGTTCTGCGGATATCACGGATGGCACGACTGGTATCTGGCCGCGAATCTCGCCGAAAACAGCACACTCGACGGGCATCTGCTCCCCGGCCTCCAGCCGCTCGGCGTCCCCCGCGGTCTCCTGGGGACCACGTTTCCGTTCCGCTACAACAAGATTGAGGAACTCGAAGCGATCGTTGCCGCCAATCAAGGAGAACTGGCTGCGATCGTGATGGAACCACAGCGTGAACACGGTCCCGAAAATGATTTCCTGCAAAAAGTGAAAGCACTCGCAAAGAAATCCGGCGCGGTCCTGATCTTCGACGAAGTCACCTCGGGATTCCGCATCAACGGCGGCGGCATACATCTGGTCCACGGCGTCGAACCCGATATGGCCGTCTTCGCGAAGGCCCTTGGCAACGGATACCCCATCGCGGCGATTATCGGCACCGCGGACGTGATGCAGGCGGCGCAGGATTCCTTTATCAGCATCACCAACTGGACCGAGAAGATCGGCCCTACGGCGGCGCTCGCAACCATCCGCAAGCATCAGAAGCATCATGTTCACGATCACCTGATCAGGATGGGGAAGCTGGTCAAAGAAGGATGGAAGAGTGCGGCGGACAAGGCAGGTCTGTCCGTTGAGATTTCCAGTATTGATCCACTCGCGCATTTCACAATCAAACATGCCTCATCCGACGTGCATGCTCCCCGCACGCTGTTTACGCAGATGATGCTCGACCGTGGTTTCCTTGCCTGCGCATCGTTTTACGCAACTTTCGCGCATACAGACGCCCATGTCGCTTCGTACATCGCGGCATGCAATGAGATTTTCCCGGTGATCGCCAAAGCACTGAACGACGGGGCGGTCATGAATCTTCTCAAAGGACCGGTCGCGCATGCGGGATTCCATCGCCTGACATGAAGAATGTTCCTCTCCTCCGTTCCGGCCATGTCTTCGTGATCGCCGAAGCGGGTGTGAACCATAACGGGAATCCTGCGCTTGCGCGGGCATTGATAGATGCGGCTGCGGATGCAGGGGCCGACGCGGTAAAGTTTCAGCTGTTCGATGCTGATGAACTGACATCAGAGAGCGCTCCGCTCGCTGACTATCAAAAGAGGAGCGAGAGCACGTCGCAGACAGAAATGCTCATGCGTCTCGCGCTGACGCAGGATGATTTCCGGAAACTCGCGTCGTACGCGAAGACAAAAAAGATTCATTTCATCGTCACGCCGTTTGATATCGCTTCAGCCCGGTTTCTGGTGTCGCTGGGAGTGCCCGCGCTCAAGATTCCGTCCGGGGAACTGACGAATATCCCGTTTTTGAGTGATGTTGCCGGACTCGGTGTCTTTACGATCATCTCGACGGGAATGGCAACGATGCAGGAGGTGCAAGACGCTGTCAGACCATTTCAGGAAAAGAAGACGCCATTTGCATTGCTCCATTGTGTCAGCGCATATCCTGCTCCCGTTGAGCAGATCAATCTTCGTGCCATGGAAACGCTGAAAAAAGAATTCAATGTTCCCACTGGCTACTCCGATCACACGCAGGGGATCGAAGTTGCCATCACCGCTGCTGCGCTCGGGGCGGAAATCATTGAGAAGCACTTCACTCTCGACCGTGCGATGAAGGGTCCTGATCACGCCGCGTCCCTGGAGCCCGATGAACTGTCGGAAATGATCCGGATCATGCGCGATCCAGCCGCACTGCAGAGTGCGCCAAAAGTCGATCAGGCGATCGGAACAGGGGAGAAGAAATGCCAGCCCTGCGAGGAGAACGTCCGGGCGGTCGCACGTCGCAGTGTGGTGGTCACGCGGGATCTTGCGGCAGGCACCGTCCTGACGGCAGACATGCTTGCAATCAAGCGGCCGGGAACGGGGATTGCCCCGAAGGATATTGAGACCCTGCCCGGCAAACGCCTGATCAAGGGCCTGACCGTCGGCAGCGTTCTGCTGTATTCTTCTCTTTCATGAAAAAGATTCTCGCTGTTACCGGCACGCGTGCGGATTACGGCATTCAGCGTCCGGTTTTTGAGGCACTCAGGGC
>CAYGGB010000041.1:0-7191 GCA_964349295.1 uncultured Candidatus Peribacteria bacterium
CCTTCATCCTCGCCGCCATCAGCCTCGGGATTCTCCCGTTCGACCTGCATCCGCCAAAGCTCCTGATGGGCGACACCGGCGCGATGTTCTTCGGCCTGATGATCGGCGTGCTGACCATCTACTCCGGCGGGAAAATCGCGACGGCATTTCTGGTGCTCGGCGTCCCACTGATCGACGTGCTGTTTGTGATCGTCCGCAGGCTGAAACGCGGTGAGTCGCCTTTCCGCGGAAACAGTCTCGATCAGCATCTCCATCACCGCCTGCTCCGGAAAGGCTGGAGTCCCCGTCAGGTCATCGCACTGACTGCCGGTATCGGTGCCGCATTCGGCGTTACGGCTCTGTTCCTGAGTACGGGAGGGAAGTTCGTTGCGGGAGTTGTTCTGCTGTGCGTGATGCTGGGATTATCGGAATACTCGAAACCCAATGACTAAATATCACCTCATCGTCTACGTCCCCCTCACTCACGCTCAGACCATCCGCGACGTTCTCGCGGCAAATGGCGCCGGAAAAATCGGCAACTACGACAGCTGCTCATTTTCGTCTAAAGGCACTGGGCGTTTTCGTCCGCTCAAGGGATCGAAACCGTTTGTCGGCTTGGAAGGGAAGATCGAGGAAATTGAGGAGGAACGGATTGAAGTGGTTGTCCCGGATACTGTTGATCTGAATAAACTTCTGTCTAACGTCCGAAAGGCTCATCCCTATGAAGAGCCGGCAATTCACATTCTGCGGTCTGTTGAAGAATAATATCTATTATTTCTGAACATCCGCGATATATCGTGGATTGACGTCAGTGATCACATCAGTGAAGGGCGACTCTTTGGACGTCAATATTCCGGGAGCATCGGGCGGAATGACAACAACACGTTTGTCTTCCGGCACTTGAGCAGTATCAAAGCCTATTTTGGTTTCAAAATTCTTCAGCTCCGGAAAAAACCTGGAAAGGAAGGGGCGAATGGCTTCAGGCTTTTTTTTGAGCCCGGAAAAAATTTTCTTTGACAGGGATTCGGGCAAATGAACAATGATGATAAAATAATTGCCACGTCGGTCGTCACCTGGCGAGGTGCCGTACAAGTCCCCGGGAATGCTGTAGTACAGGCGAAAGGCCTCTTCCTGGCTATCGCGGGGCACTCCACCCACCTCACTCATCATCATTGGTCTTCGTATGGCAGTTTCGCGAGCTCCGAAAAGCGCCCTCAGGGCGCTTGGCTGTTGCCATGTGACCACTTCTCTTGATGAATCCAAAAGCAACAGGGAAGTGCATCCGTTTGGCAATGATCTTGGCACACGTTTTACGCTTCCCTGTCCTGGCGTCACCAGGTGTTTGTCCACACATTCCCCCAAATCTTCGCTAAGTGCGAAACAGTTTTCTTCGAGGTACTTCGCAGACGTCCTGGATTCGCTTACGACAGTCGATCCTCTGATAGCTGTTTGAAAAGCAGCACGGCCACGACTATAGGCTTCCTGAAGAAGCTCTTCTGTTAACTCATTACTTTCAACTGCCTCCGGTGTGCCAGAATGCTGATCGGAGTCTTCGGGTCTTTTCATAGGTATGAAGGGAGTGAATTTACCTCACAAACCTCATCGGCCCGCTCATGCTCTTGTACGGCTCAACCTGGATGACGAGCGTCTGATCCGCCAGCGGCAAAACCGCTGTCTGCAGCGTTCCTTTTTTGAAGTCCGCGAGCGACACCGTTGCCGTCTTGAATTCGGCGCTTCCAAAAGCAGTCCTGAGGTAGATTTTCCGGTTCTCGTTCGGGGTGGTCACCACATTGCCGTTGGAATCCAGAAGCGTCAACGTGACCGTCTTCCAGCCGCGGTCGCGCGAGAAACTGCCTTCGTGCGCGATGCGGATACTCGCCACGGTTCCGGCACCAGCGGTGGCAGGAACAGGTACCGGTGTGATCGATGCGGCAGATGACGATGCGGGTGCGGGAATCGCGATAACTGGCGCGGTTTCGCTGAATGCAACAAGCGTGGATTGCGAGGCCATCTTCACAAGGCGCGCGAGCTTCCGCTGTTCAAGTGTCGACAGACGGGGGGCGGACGATGAAGATGATGAGGCTGCGCTGGCAACCACCGGTCCGGTGAATGCGTCGTATGTCTGCACCGTGAGCATCGGATCGAGCGTATAGAGGACGCCGTTTTCGCGCCGGAGTCCGGCATCGATCGCCTGCACAAAACTCATCTTTGCGGTCCGCTGGTCGGCGGCAGTAAACGGCCAGTACGGATGGTATGGCGCAGTGGAAAGATCGATCTGGAAGTGAAGATGTGGTGCGGTGGCAAATCCTGTCTGTCCGCTCTGCCCGATCTGATCGCCTTTCTGGACGACCATGCCTTCCTGTACCAGGGAGGCGCTCAGGTGTGCGTACACCGAGTAGATGGTCGATTTCTCCCCGCGCCGTTCGACATCGGGAACGTTGGGATGCTTGATGACAACGAAGTTGCCGTAGCCGCCGGATTCGAAGCCCGTCCGGAATACGATGCCGTTGGCAATCGACAGAACGGGCGTTCCCTCGGGCACCGAGATGTCTTCGCCCAGGTGACTCCCCTTTCCGCGGCCGTTGGCATACGTTCCGAGATGCTCCACAAAGTACACGCGGCGAAGCTCGGCATCGGAGGTGAGATCATCCCCATGACGGATGTACCGGGGCATCGGTACCAGCAGGTCTTTGGGCACCTGACGGAACGTGTTTGTGCGGATGTTTCCACCCAGCTTCGCCCATTTCTCATAATCCGGGATCTGCGAGATTGGCGGAACCATTCCGGTAAAGACGATCATCGAGTCACTCCCCTCTCCCAGAACGGATTTCCAGAACACGTTCCATCCGTGCTGGCCGACCATGTTGCCGGTGACAAACGCGAAGATCGACAGTACCGCAATCCAGAACGTCGCACGTTCCGAGAGATATTTGAAGGCATGGGGTTCCTTCCGGCGGTATACAGAAGCAGAGGTGAAGCCGAAGCGGCGTTTCGATACAATCGTCATAGACGGAGGTTTGTGTACTTGTATATTATATTACAATTTGACCAAATTAGCAATGTATGACAAATGCATATTACAGGCAAAAAACGCAGCAGAAACGCATCACGCCGGAAGATCCCTGGCAGATACGCTGTACGGCACGCCTGTCACTGTTGCGATGACCGGAGAGCTGGGAGCCGGAAAGACCGCTTTTCTGCAGGGATTCGCGTCTGCGCTGGGGATCCAAGAATCCATCACCAGCCCGACATACGCACTGGAACAACGGTATCAAACGCCAAAAGGCGAGCTCCTCCATCTCGACTTGTACCGCCTAACCCCCGCGCAGTCGCACGAGCTCTTGCGGGCATCCGAGGATTTCCAGGGGATCCGGTGTATCGAATGGTCTGAGCGTGTGAATCTGGAACGGATGATTGCCCAGGATCGCGTCATCCATATCCATCTTGAGGAAAATGCAAAAAAAGATGAACGGACGATCCACTGCGCGTTCCATGACGCTGCCCTTATTCCGGATGGAGGCATTGAACGATGGCGAGAGGAAGTCAGACTCCCCTCCCACATCGCAGCTCACTGCGAGGCGGTTGCCACTTTCTGCAGGACGCTCGCAGAACGACTGATTGGCGACGGACATCTTGTCCGGACAAAACTCCTGACCGATGCCGCGCGCGCGCATGATCTTCTCCGGTTCATCGACTTCCGTCCGGGAGGCCATCCGGATGTCCAACCGCAGGAGCTTTTGACCCATTGGGACAGATATCGTCATCGATACGCAGGAAAGCATCATGAAGAAGCGTGCGCCGTATGGCTCCGCGAGCATGGTTATCCTGAGATTGCAGAGATTGTTGCCGTCCACGGTCTGCAACTCCCCTCTCCCGAACGGGCGACGATTGAACAAAAACTGCTCTTCTACGCCGACAAACGGATGATGATCGACAAGACCGTGACGTTGGAAGAGCGTTTTGCGGATTTTGCGATGCGCTATGGCGATGCGAAAGCGGTTGAGGGGAAGATATGGCTGGAGGAGTCCCGTCGGATAGAGAATGAATTGTTTCCCGATGGCGCTCTCCCGCGGTGAAAGAGTCCAAAGATTCCGAGGAGTCCGAGGACCAGAAGGACTGCGAGAATCGCAAACTCTCCTGAGTATCCTTTATACCTTCGCCAACTGGTCCTTGGACTCGTTGGACTCCTTGGAATCCTCGCACACTAACGACCCCACGGCATCAGCTCTTCCTTCAGAATAAGCGCAACCGCCGGAAAATCATGCGTCAGGACCGGTGCAATGACGATGAGGAATAGCGACATCAGGAATCCCCACAACATCACTTTTTCCCCCATCGACCATGGTGCAGTCGCATACTGGATCCGGGCAACGTGACGACGGATATTGCCGAAGGCGCTCATGCCGTGCCAGACGTTTTCAATCTGCGGCAGGAAAATTGCAAAGCTGCGGACGAGCGTCACTTCCAGACGAAGAAGTGCACTTACGGCGATGATGCCGGCACCGTGATGCAGATACACAGCAAGACACAGCGCGAGACTGAGCATGAACAGATCAATCAGATTTTCGCGTACTGTCGCGATCACCGTCACTTTCGGCGTCGTTTCCGGCATATTACTGAACTTCACAAGATCCAGAGCGATGTGCGCCGCGATGAGCAGGGAGAAAACACCAAGATTCAGCAGGAAAAAAGCGAGAAGCGTCAGCACCAGATACCCCGCATGAAAAAGCGGAAGATCATCGTGCGACTTCGCGAACGCGTGAAATTGGGTTGAGAGACTCTGCATGGGTTTTTCTATTTATTCTATTTTACCATATTTAACGATTTTAGCAATTCTTCCTGTCCTTCTGTCACCAAAGCGCAAATCCGGTCTACATCTGTTCTGTCTTTCACTGCCCTGAGCGCATCCAATTTGTCCCCTGCAGCTTGAGGAACGATCTCCACAGGAACGCCGGCCGCGAGTGCGGCAATGGCTCCGTGATAGCGTGCGGAGATCACCCGGTTGCACACGGACACCTCCTCCGACAGTTTCTGCAGCGTGCGTACCGGATGCAGCGTCGCGCGTGATCCGATTGTGGCGATCAGCGATGAACAGAGAGCCTGTTCATCCCGGTTATCCGGCTGCATCGTGATGATACGAACGGACTGTGGCGTGTCACGCTCAATGGAAGCAACAACAAGATTGCGGAAATCGGTACCGGAATTCAATCGCGGAATCACCCCGAGAACATTTCCCACCGCCGGTTCACGATCATGACGAAGCAGACTGATCACCGGATCAAACGCTTCGACGATCCTCACCCCCTTGTCCACCGTAGCTCGAGCACGAGCGAAGGTGGAAGCCCTATCCCTGGACTGTCCATCTCTCACCGACACGAATGTCGCACGGGAAATAACATCTTTCGCACACCACTCCCCCATCCTCGTTCGAAACGGCCCGATTCCCTGGAATGCCAGAAATACCGGCTTCCCAAATATCCGCGCAACAAACGCGTGCCACCACCAGAGCAGACAGGCGCGGGACGATTCCACATCTGTAAAAAGTGAACCCCCGCCGAACACGACGGCATCACAATGACGGATCGAACTGACGGTTTTCCACCAGGGAGTCGTCAGGAGTGACCGTAAACCGAACGGCAGACGGGGTACTTCATGATCTCCGTGCGGTGAGGCTGAAAGGACGGTCCAGCGGATATCGGGAAACCGCGTGAGAAAATACTCCCGGAGTGCATCATCGCCGAGATTGCCGACGCCGTAGTTACCTATCAATACGCATTTCATGATGTGAGTATAGCGCGAGCGGCACTTTTGATTTTAGGTTAGATTTTGTTCATTACCTTTTTATCGTACTCACCGCAAAACCGGAAGGCCCAAAATCTAACCTAAAATATAAATCTTCTTTGATTTACTTCACCGCTGCCTCTTCTGCCTTCGCTGCTTCTGTCGTCGCAGCTGCCTCCTCAACAACCGGAGCCGGGGCAATCGCACCCGAGAACTCTTCCGACGTCGTGAATCTCTCGCTCATTCTCGCAGCCTTTCCTTTGCGGCCGCGGAGGAAGTTGAGACGTGCGCGACGGACTTTGGCGATCTTTTTCACTTCAATCTTTTCCACCATCGGGGAATGCAAAGGGAACACTTTCTCTACACCCACACCGGAAACGATGCGACGGACTGTGAAGGATGCATCCGTCTGGGTGTGGCCGCGGTGCATGCCGATAATCAGACCTTCGAAGATCTGCGTGCGCTCTTTATCCCCTTCTTTGATCCGCTCATGCACGCGCACCGTGTTTCCCGGGGCAATATCGGGCACTTTGCGGAGGAATTTCTCGGCCTGGGTGTGGAGGAGCTGGGAGGTCATTGCCGGAATAGGGTAATGATCAAGCGGGATGCTGTAAAGGGCTGTTTATAAAGGATTCCGGCGTCCTGAGGATTCCAAAGAGTCCGAAGAGTCCAAGGACGAGAAGGACTGCGAGAATCGTATAATCTCCTTAGTATCCTTAACACTTGCTCCAACTGGTCCTCGGACTCCTTGGAATCTTCGGACTCTTCCCGCCGATTACTTCCCCTGCGCCTCCGCAATCTTCTCCCCTATCAAATTCAGCACCGTAATATGCCTCGGGTCATTCAGAATCTCCTGAATGAATCTGTCCTTCAGACTCAGACGGTACAGAAAATCCGCTTCCGGGAAGATCGAGTACTTCACATGACGCATCTGGGGGTCCTGCAGGAGCAACGCTTCGATGAGCTCTTTTTTGACGCTCCCGACGATCAGGAGGTCGACCTTGCTCTCGGTACCGGTGAAGGAACCGGCAAGAACGATCAGGGAGATATTCGGAAGATTCTTGAGACTAGCAATAATAGGGCTCTCCGCCTGGACTTCTTTGCTGAAGAGATTCCGCAGATCGGGATAAAGGGGAAAATCGGTATCAACCCGGTAGTACTTCTTGCGGTTGCGGTGACGCGCCTTGACGAGTCCCACGCGACGCAGGTTTTCGAGTTCACGGCGGATGCTGTTGATCTGCTCACCCAAAAGACGGGTGAGTTCCCGGATAAAGTACTCACTCTCCGGATGGAGAAGAAAAGTCGACAGGAGCTTTACGCGGGTCTGCGACGAAAACAGTGCTTTGAGAGTGGAGGAAGACATGTACTGATCACAAACAGTACTCATGAGTACATGGATAGCGCAAGAAAAGTATACGACCTGATGAATAC
>CAYGGB010000042.1:0-7174 GCA_964349295.1 uncultured Candidatus Peribacteria bacterium
TTATTGTATATTTTCATACTTTTCCTCTTGCACTAGGGCTCAATGAAACAAAAATTTGAGTGGATGTTCATCTGAGGGAGAAAAAATAACGCTTCGTCGCATTCCGAAGCCAAAAACCGTATTTACAAGGGATAGGGAAGCTTGGTAGCGTCTGCCCCTTTCTCCATTTTCTCCATGAAGAAGTTTTCACTCGCAGCCGGTCTTGCTCTGTCTCTGTCGCTTCTGAGCCTCCCGGCATTCGCTCATGCAGCGACAGTCCAGAATAACAACCAGGCTGCGGTCGATTACGTTCTGGAACAGAAGATCATGTTCGGACAACTCGACGGAGTGTTCCACGGGGAAACTGCAGTGACGCGGCTTGAGTTCACGATGGCGACGGTCGACGCGTTCTACAAGGACGAGAATTTTGAGGGCTGTTTCCAGAACATCGCTTCGACTCCGAAAGCGGAATTTTCCAGACTCTTCAATGATGTCTCGCGCGAGAGCTGGTATGGCAAGCGGCTCTGTGTCGCGATGCATGCAGGACTCATCAGCGGAGACCGTGACGGGAACTTCCGGCCGTTCGACAGCATCACTGCCGCCGAGGCGAGCAAGATTCTCGCGCAGGCATACGGGTTCACCTACCCCTCATTGACGGGTGAAAAGCATCCGTGGTTCTGGGCACCGATGATGTCGCTCTCGATACGGAATGCGATCCCCGGTGACATGCGCCCGGCCGGACTTCTGCACCGTCAGGAAATGGCAACGATGTTCTACGCGTTGCGAAACGCACAGCGGTACCCAGAGAGCCGCATGATCGGGTATGGACAGACGAACGGGATCATTCGCAGCACGGCGATGACGGAAGTAGCCGACGTATCTGATGGCTTCATGACAATGTTCTCTGTCGATGATTTCGGACATGTGCATGAAGTGACAGACGTTCCCGGGGAAACTCTTACGGAACAGGATAGTTCCGTGAGTTCCGCCGACCCGTCTTTTGTACGTCCGTCGCATCGCCTGATCCGTGAGAAGATACGACAGGGTCTTGATCGGGATTGATCTGGTGAAAGCCGTTTCTGCCGCTACACTGACGCATATGCCTGCTTCCCCTGCACGTTCTCTTCAGCTGCTGTCCGCAATTTTCGTCACCACGCTGATCGTCAGCAACATTATTGCCGTCAAAATCGGCAGCTTTGGCGGAGTGTTCCTGCCGGTCGCCGTCGTGATTTTCCCGGTCAGTTACCTGCTCGGCGACATCATCACCGAGGTCTACGGATACGCCGCCATGCGCCGCGTGATCTGGACGGGATTCGCATGCAATCTGCTCGCGGTAATTGCGATCTGGATCGGCAGCGTGATCCCCGCCGCACCGTTCTTTGAAGGACAGGCGTCATACGTCCAGATTCTGGGAGCCACGCCACGGATTCTTGCTGCATCGTTTATCGCCTACCTCGTCGGCGAATTCGCCAACTCGACGATCCTCGCAAAACTGAAAATCAAAACGGGCGGAAGGCATCTGTGGCTCCGCACGATTTCGTCGACCATCATCGGCGAAGGGCTGGATTCGGTTCTCTTTATCACACTCGCCTTTGGCGGAATTTTCGGATCCGATCAGATCGTGTCGCTGGTCATTGCGCAATGGCTCTTTAAAGTCGGCTTTGAAGTGATCGCGACACCGCTCACGTACGCTGTGGTGATGTTTGTGAAGCGCCGCGAAGGCATCGACGTCTACGACCATTCCACCAGTTTCAATCCTTTCAAATTTTAACCATGCCAACGCAAAAAGAAGACCTGAAGGCACTCACCAAACTCGGCAAGACCGCGTATGCATCACGGACACTCGAAGTGTTTCCGAACCACGCGCCGGGAGAGATCGACGTCGTCCTGCACTGCACCGAATTCACCTGCATCTGCCCGATGACGGGACAGCCCGACTACGCCGATATTGAAATCAGTTACGCTCCAGACAAACACGTGGTCGAATCCAAATCGATGAAGCTGTATCTCGAAACATTCCGCAATGTCGGCGTCTTCCATGAGCATCTGGCTGTGGACATTGGGAAGGATTTTGTAAAGTTCCTGAAACCGTTAAAAGTCGCCGTCACCGTGAAATTTCATGTCCGCGGCGGGATTGCGATTGATGCGACGTGGAGGTATCAGAAATGAAATGAATGCATAGCATGTCATCCTGAGCGGAGCGAAGGAGACATGCGAACGTATTATGAGCATCCCGTTGTGTCGTTCTTCGCTCCGCTCAGAATGACACAACTCGTTCACCATGACATCTCATGCGCAGGATTTCATGGTCGCCCTTTTGCGCACCTCATTCCTGCACCTCTTCGAACACGTCTCCCCTGCTTCTTTCATTGAACATTTCTCACAGATTTTCTGCTGCCCGCCACATACGCACGTGATCAGCCGCTTGCCCGGATCGCCGCAGTGGGGACAGATATCGTAGATTTTTGTAGGCTGCAGATGTGAATCGACTGCGACTCGATGGTCGAAGATGAAGCATTCGCCTTCGAAAGCGCCGTGAGGATATTTCTCGAGATACGCGAGGATCCCGCCCTCGAGCTGATAGACGTTCTCGAAGCCCTCCTGCTCCATCGCCATCAATGCCTTCTCGCAGCGGATGCCGCCGGTGCAGTACATCATCACTTTCTTCTCTTTGGGAATTCCGGTGGTCTTCGCCCACGCCGGAAATTCATGAAATGCGGAAGTTCCCGGATCAACCGCGTCCCTGAATTTTCCGATTGCGACTTCATACGCGTTGCGCGCATCGAGAATCACCGCGTCGCCGTGGGACATTATCTTGTGAAATTCTTCGGGAGTGAGATGCTTGCGGTGACCGGACGGACGGAGTGCCGGATTTTTGATGCCGACGATCTCCGGTTTGATTTTGACGGAAAAGCGACTGAAGACGTTCTTCTCCGCTCTACTGTCTTTGAAAATAATCGGACCGAATTTCGCAGTCAGAAAATCTTTCCATTGCCGGATTGCATCGGCACTTCCTGCAACGGTCGAATTGATGCCCTCGGGAGCGATGAGGACGAGGCCCTGCATTCCCTGATCGTGACCGAACGTTTTGAGCTCCTGCTGCAGCGCCGACAGACCATCCTGACTGAGTGGCATGAACAGATACGACGCGGTGATGTGCAACGGAGACATGCGCTCATTGTAGCGGATTCAGCATCTCTTTCCGCAGCGTTGCGATGAAAAGAAGACCAGACGCCGTCACAATCACGCTCGCCACCACAATCGTCATTCCAGGCTCAAAACGTGACGCAATGAAGCCCGAGATGATCGGCGGCAGTGCCTGGGCAAGAGCAGCAACGCTCATGTTGATGCCAAGGATTTCGCCCTGCACATCTTCGCTTACACTGCGGCTGAGGTAGCCCATGTAGTTGGCCTGCGTCAGACCGTTGATGACGGCGAAGACGGGAATGGTGATGAGCAGCAGATGCCACGGTCCGGGAACCAGATACAGCATGAGGGAGAGTCCCGTTGCGATGAGCGTGACGTTGAGAATCTGCCGTTCGCTCCAGTGCTTGCCGACGATGGGCGTCAGGAGACCTTGTGTGAGCGCGATCCAGATACCGACGTACGCGAACACGTTGCCGATCTGCGACTGGTCGAAGCCGTAGCGGCTGATCATGTACACGCCGAAGAAGGTTACGAAGAACGAGAAGCCGCTCTGGTACAGAAATCCGACGATAAAGAACGACCGCAGCCGTTCCATGCCGAGCGCTTTGACGATGTGACGGATCGACTGGCTCCAGTGGACGGCTTCGGTGGAGAGCTTCGTGCGCGTCTCGGGCAGCAACACGAACAACAGCACCATGTTGATGATCGCGAGAATCGCCGCAAACCAGAACGGCGTCGCTGCATTGAACCATGGCAGGATCGTCGGATCCGCCAGATGTCCGCCGATGTACGGCCCCATAATGAACCCGAGACCGAAGACCGCGCCCATCAGTCCGAAATTGCGGGAACGATTCTCCGGTGTCGTCACATCCGCAATCGCCGCCTGTGCGACCGAGATATTGCCACCGGTGATGCCGTCGAGAATGCGGGATGCGAAGAGCAGCGGAATGTTGCGCATGAGAATCGCGATCGCAAACAGCGCGTAGCCGATCGCCGTCCCGAAAAGCGAGATCAGCAGGATCGGCCGGCGACCGCGGATATCCGACAGCTGACCAAGAATCGGGGCCGCGAAGAACTGTGCGATTGGATATGACGCGGTGAGAAGTCCGAGGAGGATATAGCCCTGCGCGAGCGTCATGTTCACCGGCAGCAGATATTCCGATGAATCCGGATTCGCGAGCAGCTGGGGAATCACGGGGAACAGAATTCCGATCCCCAGAAGATCGATGAAGATTGTCAGATAGATGAATGCCAGCGGACTGCGGTTTTTGGCCATACAGAAGCAAGAGTGAGGGCGACAGACTACGCGAAAAATCACCGGGCTTCAATCATTCTCTGTCTTTATTTTCCTGATCAGAATTCCAGGATACGCGCGTAAGTGAATCCAGAATGATCATCCACACCTGACCATCATTGAACGTGACCAGCTGATCATGATCGTCGCTGAACGCGAAAAAATGATCGTCATCGGACTTCGACCACTCCCCTTTCTGCATCATCCCATTGCGAAACAGAAGCATCGATCCCGTCCCGTTCATCGTCACATCCAGACGCCCGAGGATGCCGGTATCGCGGACAGGGGCTTCGAGGATGATGAGATTTGACGGCGATGGCGGGCGGTCAGTGTCATCGGAAGTTTTTGCGTACGTCTGTGTTTTGGGATCGTAACCGTACGTGACGTTATGAATGCGGCTGTAATGATTGACTGTGATCGACGTAGCAGGTTCTCCGGTCGTCACTGATCCGGATGCAAACGGAAACGCGACCGGAGTCATCGCATGATCCGCCAGCAGCGTCGTGATCTGCTCGCGCGTGAGAAACCTGTTGTGCGGCGCGGGAGCATCAGCGTCATAGTCAAAGCGCGAATCCATCTTCAGCGCATTGAACGACACGGGAGAATTCGACTTCTGTATTTTTTCCAGCGCCTCCGGACTTCCGCCGACATGAAAAATCGCGGAGATCAGCGGCGAGGATCCGTCGAGAAAATATGGCCGGACAGAACGGATCGGCCCGACGGAATCTGGCAAATCGGCGATATCGAAAATTACCACGAACCGCGTGATATAGCCTTCGACCAGATATTCCTGCACAAGCAGAGCTTCCTCGAGACCGCGCTGATGTTCACGCGCGTCCTCGTGATTGTCGATCACCACACCGATGTACACCGACGGAGACTTTGTCGCTGCACAGCCTGCAAGAAGCAGACACAGGACAACCGGGAGAATTGTTTTCGTTTGCATCGCACCGGCATTGTACATACCCTGAATGCGTGAAATATTTTCTCCTCGCCGTTTTATTGCTGCCGACTGTCGCCTTTGCGAAAACCTGCCATTCTCCCAGCGACTGCACGGGCATGGAACATTGCACCTCGCTCGATGACGGCATCGTCCCCGGACGCTGTACCACCGACGCGCGCATCATCCAGAAGAAACCTGTCGTCCCCGTCGCACCCAAAGTGCCCAAGCCCGTTCCCGTTGTGAAAAAATCATCATCATCTGCCGCAAAGTCTTCGTCCTCCAGCATCAAATCGTCGTCATCGAGCAGCGTGATGCAATCGGGCTCTTCGAGCAGCATTGATATGGGCGCACTCGCGAAAACGATGCAATCCATGATGGAATCCTTCGCTTCATGGGGTAAAAGCATCACCTCCTCGCTGACCAGCATGGCCGAGAGCTTCAAGTGCACGTTTGGTGGGTGCTGATGCGGAACGGCCCGACCAGTGGTGAGGAGCACTCCTGACTACAACACGCGCTTACACTAAACTCTTCTCAAAAATATTCACATACTTCCTATAGATATAACTTCTCCCATATTTTTGAGACTCATCTTTCATTTCCAAGATGCCAAGCTCGCAAAAACGATCAACGATATTCTGTGCCCCTGTGCGTGTAGCAAAGCCCGCCCATTTTTGAATGGTGGCAACAGTAACGACCGGTTGAGCGAATAATTTCGGCAGAATACTCATCGCACTCTCAAAAGAGGTTTTGTTGAGTTTGCTGATTTTCGCAATGTCCTGCTCGCGAAGAAGAGTGATGTCGCGAACGGTTTCTATGGCGGATTCGGCGGTCTCAATAATACCGTCGAGAAAAAAATCTACCCATTTTTCCACGCGATCTTCACGGTAATCCATCAGGCGTTGATAGTAGACCTTCTTGTACTTCTTAAAGTACGAAGACAGATACAACGTCGGCTTTTCCAGCAGACCTTCTTTCCAGAGGAAAAATGTCACAAGCATACGTCCCGTTCTGCCGTTTCCATCAAGAAAAGGGTGAATGGTCTCAAATTGCGAATGAACGAGGGCAACCTGAATCAATGGAGGTATGGCGATGTCTGCATGGAGGAATTTTTCAAAATCGCTCAATGCCTGATGCATGCTGTGTACGGGTGGCGGCACAAACTCGGCATCTGCCGGACTTTTCCCGCCGATCCAGTTCTGACTGGCGCGAAAATTTCCAGGATCTGAAAAGTGCGTCGCACGTGCATCGTCCATGAGCTTCTTATGTATTTCGCATATGAAACGAAGAGAAAACGGAAATTCCTTCATACGCTTCATTCCATAGTTCAGCGCCTGGATATAATGAAGGATATCATCGACATCCGGCGGCAGGGCAGACTCTGCATTCACTTTGGCTTCCAGTGAATCCATCATTGTCGCTTTTGTTCCTTCGATCTGACTGGAGGCGGCGGCGTCTTTTCGCAGGTACATGGAAATAAAAAAATCGACATCTGGAAGCAGTTGCGTGATGCCATCAAGTTTCCCAAGTAGCCGTGATGCTTGGGCATCTTTTTTAATAATGTCGGGCACATAGGTAAAAAGTCCTGGCGCAGGGAAGGGGGTGGGAATGAATGCCTTAAATCCCCCTGATTGCTGGACATTTCTGCCTGTGATAAAACCGTGACTATTCATAGGAGTAATGTCTACATTTTATATATAACCGTAGACATTGGCAATATGAATGTCTACGATTTATAAAAAACCACGTAATAGCCATATTTGCTCCCAAACGGCCCCAGCACGCTTTCTGGCCTCTATCGCTTCCCGAACCCC
>CAYGGB010000043.1:0-7143 GCA_964349295.1 uncultured Candidatus Peribacteria bacterium
CGTTCTGCATCCTGCAAGTCTTCTTTGATCTCAAAAGCAACGCAGACCGCTCGTGCTTCCTGGAGCGCCTTATGCCACTTTTCAAGATCTCCTGAAGCTGCATCCGAAACCTTGCCGGTTGTCAGGTCCTGCTCTTCCGCATAGCGGATAGCCAGACTCAGACTGTCAGCAGCTTGCGCAGGAGTCGTGGCAGCGAAGGCATTGCGGATATGAATTCCGCATGCGGATTCAAAGACAGAACCCTTGTCGATGCCGATCATGCCAGTCACGACCCCCGTAACAATACAGGCCACAAAAATCGTGGCAGAAATACGGAAAGCTCTTTTCATCATTGCACCTCGTTTCCAATGAACAAACCAATCACAGCCAACACAGCTGCTCAATAACTTTACAACTATTCTAATTTTAATCAATTTCGCAAAACCCTACGCAATCGGCTTTCTCGTCACTTTTATCTCCCCTCGCTTCTTCTTCCCCTTCAGCATCTCTTTCTTGCCACCATACGATCGTTTTCGCTTTTGCGCTTTCTCGACATAGGCATCATGCGCGAACGACTTCTCGATATCACTCTTCCGTTCCTCCAGCTTCTCCAAAAGAATCGTCCACGCATCGATACGGTTCTGATGTTGCATGCGTTTGTGAAAGCACCGGATTTCGGTCCCCGTCGTGTGATGGACAAGCTGAACGGCGGTCGACCGCTTGTTGCGGTTCTGCCCGCCATGGCCGGAACCGAGGATAAAATTTTCGGTGACGTCCTCGTGACGGAGACCGACTGCAGCGGCGCGCTCTTCGTAGTGGGGACCGAGTTCGGGGAGGAACATGATTTCAGTATGCCGGATCTTTTCGACGGATCCAAAAAGCGACATCAGACCTCAGATCAGGTCCGACGTCGCTTTTATCAGGCTTTCATCGATTATTCTTATTTCTGATGAGCCTCTTCATACTGCTGTTCCACTGACACATCCGTGGACACCCTTGGTTGGGCTCTTCGGGCCGCAACCGTGGCGGGATCTACCGGTGACTCTATTCTCGCCTGATCAACCTGCTGCAGAATGGATTCAAGGCCACGGAGACGCAGAGCGGCAACGGCAGTCCGCAAGTCATCACCGACACTCTGCTCGAGAGCGACATTGACGAACGCTTCGGGGCTTCGCGTAAGCCCGCCAAGCTTGGAACGTATCTGATCTATCGTTTTCTTATCCAAACGCTTCTCATTGGAAGAAACGATATGATCAAGAGCCTGCTTGGCTTCAGAAGAAGATACGACGCCCGCTTCGGCGCGTTTTGAAGGAGAAAGTGTACCCATAAAAATTATTGGAAGAAATGAAGTAAATCCGCCGTCCTCGGCGTCTGTTCCCATTTGACCGACAGATCTTCACGCCCCATATGGCCATATGCGGCGAGCTGTCGGTATTGGGGTCGAAGGAGGTCCAGGTCACGGATGATCGCCGCGGGGCGGAGATCGAAGACCTTGTTGATGGCTTGTTCGAGTTTCCGGTCATTCACTTTTCCCGTTCCAAATGTTTCGACATGGACAGAGACCGGTGCAGCGACACCGATGGCGTACGCGACCTGCACTTCACATTTGCGCGCGAGACCGGCTTTGACGACGTGCTTGGCAACCCATCGCGCCGCGTAGGCAGCGCTACGGTCGACTTTACTTGGATCTTTGCCGGAGAACGCTCCACCACCATGGCGGCTGTATCCGCCGTATGTGTCGACGATGATCTTGCGCCCCGTGAGTCCGCAATCGCCCGGCGGGCCGCCGATCACAAAGCGTCCGGTGGGATTGATGTGGAATTTTGTCTTCGCGTCGAGATATTTTCCGCACACCGGAACAATCACATGCTCTTTGACGTCTTTGCAGATCTGCTCATGCGAGACATCGTCGCGGTGCTGGGTAGAAATAACCACACACTCGATCCGCTCGGGCCTGCCGTCGTCGGAGTATTGGACAGTGACCTGGCTTTTGCCGTCGGGACGCAGATAGTTGAGGCCGTTCTTCTTGCGGACATCGGTGAGTTTTTTGGTGAGTCCATGCGCGAGGTGGATCGGCAGCGGCATCAGCTCGGGCGTCTCGTCGCATGCGAAACCGAACATGAGGCCCTGGTCACCGGCGCCCTGTTCCTTGTCATGATTGGTACTCTCGTCGACCCCCAGCGCAATATCCGCACTCTGTTCCCCCACGGCGACGATGACGGCACACGCCTTGTAATCAAATCCGTAAATCGCATCGTCATATCCGATATCCTTGATGGTCTCCCGCGCGATTTTTGCGATGGGAATGTACCCCTTGGTGCGCATTTCTCCGGCGACAACCACCAGACCCGTGGTCGCGAGACACTCGCAGCCAAGGTGCGTGCCGGGATCCTGGCGGAGAGCTTCGTCGAGGATCGCGTCACTGATCTGGTCGCAGAGTTTGTCGGGATGACCTTCGGTGACGGATTCGGAGGTGAAGAAATGAGACATAAAAAGAATTAGGAATTAAGAATTAGGAATTAGGAAAACAATACTTAATTCTTTATTCCTAATTCTTAATTCTTGATCGTGCCGTTGTATTAAAAGATCTCTTCCCGCTGCAGGAAGAGTGATACAAAATTATCTCTCCCCGTAATGGGGCTGGATTTGACCACTTACTTCAGCATTGAAGAGTTGGTGAGCGTCTCAATCGGGCCAGTTCCCTCGACGCTGCTCTTGATAGACGGTGATGTGCGGGGATCCTAAACCCGGGAACCCGCTGAAAGCAATAGGATTTTCAACAATCGCAAAAGACCCCACCCGAAGGTGGGGTCGGCTCTCACCACATCAAATAGATGAGAGCAATGACGATCATCGGGATGACGCAAAAATTGTAGAGAGCGTGATAGAGCGTGGAACGCTCCAATCCGCCCTTCCAGTAGTGAAGAGTCAGCCAGAGACCGACGAGTGCCAGAGGCACCGCCATCGCAAGAGGCAGAATGGGCAAAAACAACGGGTGGGCGAAGCCGAATTTACAGCTTCTCCAGATAGCCACTGTCCATGTGTCTGTGCCTTCACGGAACCAGCATTCTTCCCTGTATGCCGCCACCGGAATGACCGGCAACATGGAAAGAATGAACAATCCCACGATAACACCGACAATCCGGTTGACCCTGATCGTCTGCGGGTCATCCGCAGGAGGAGCCACGGGGGGTTCTCCGGCTTCTGTCATCCGCAAAACGTCTGTGGCAATGCTATACAGGGACGTCCTAAGCAACGGGAAACTGCTGGCCAGGAACATCCATGTCCCCAATATCACCGACGCAACGAGTGCGGACTGGATGATCGCTCCCAACGACCACTTGCGGAGGTATATCCAGTACCGGCGCAATTTTTTGTTGAAAAAATTCGACGGCGCGGACTGAATCGGGGAGGAGAGCAGCGAAATCACATACAACGTAAGGGCAAGTCTCAAAAAACCGCCCACGGACCTGAATGGCCACCAGATGAAATCGTGGACTTTTTTCTTCGTTTCTTCATCAGCCTCGATTGCCAGGGCAATGAGATACGAGATGCAGCCCAGAGCAAGATGGATCGTCAACATGGCGAAAGCCATCCGCACAAACTTCATCGTGCGATCCCAGAAACTCTTCATCAGACACCTCTTTCAAAAAGGGAAATGTGTTTCTACGTCATGACAATGATCTGTCAAAAGTATATAACTCTTTACGTCCGCCGCAATACAATGACGCCCCGGGATTTATCTTTTACACTGTGAACTCCATGAAACCCCTCTCCGCCCCTTCACCATTCTCCTTCGTCCTGTTCGGCGCGTCGGGAAATCTGGCAAAGCTGAAAATTTATCCGGCGCTGTACGTGCTCGCGCTCAAGAAACGTTTTCCGGAGAACTACGCGATCGTCGGGTACGCACGGACGGAAATGAATGATATGGAATTCCGGAAACTGGTTGAGGAATCGATTCGCGCGCAGATGCTGGAGGTGAACGCGAAGACGCTGGAGAATTTCCTGTCGCACTGCCACTACGTCTCGGGGCAATATGACTCGAAAAAAGATTTTCAGGCGCTGTCGAAGAGACTGACGACGATCGAAAAAGGATGGAAAAAAGCGGTCCGGCTGGCGTATCTCTCGATCCCGCCAACCGTCTTCACACAGGTGCTGGATAACATCTGTGAAGGCGGAGTGCACCCTTCGACAGACTCAGGGCAAGGTGATACGAAAGTCCCGTTCCGCTGCATCGTCGAAAAGCCCGTCGGTCACGATCTGAAAAGTTTTGAGGAGATACAGACGCAGCTCCAGAAATGCTTCACAGACGAAGAGATCTATCTGCTCGATCATTACCTCGGGAAAGAAGCTGTTCGCAACGTCTACTATCTGCGCTTTGCGAACCCGATGCTGGAGCGATTATTTAAGAATTCCCTGATCCACCACGTGGAAGTGACGGCGTCGGAGTCGTACGGACTGGAGGGTCGGTCAGGATATTTCGAGCACACGGGAATGCTCCGCGACATGTTCCAGAGCCACCTTTTGATGATGACGTCGCTGCTGACGATGCACATCAAAGAGAGTGAATCCGCCCTGCGCGAAAGCAGGCTCCGCGCACTGCAGCAATTCTATCTTCCACCCGCAACCGATCTGAGCGAGGTGATTCTGCAGGCGCAATACTCGAAAGGAAAAGTGCACGACGAAACCGTCATCGGATACCGGGAGGAGGAAGATATTCCGAAAGATTCGAGGACGAATACGTACGCTGCGATGAAACTCCTGAGCCGCGAGGCACGGTGGCAGGGGGTACCGTTTTATCTCCGATCAGGAAAACGTCTGTCAAAAAAGGAAACCCGGATCAGTCTGCAGTTCCAGGAACCGCACGCAGTGGGGGAGGGGAGCACGCCGAACCGTCTCGATATCATTCTGCAGGGCGAAGCCGGAATGCGCGTGCATCTGCAGACGAAAATCGGGGGAACGACGCCGAGCTTCCGTCCGCTGATTCTGGAAGACCCGCTCGTCTGCATGGGCGACTGTCTGCCGGAACACGGCCTGCTGCTGCTGGAAGCGATCCACGGAATGCAGACCTGGTTCCTCACGTTTGATGAAGTCCGGACAGCATGGAGACTGATCGATCCTCTGCAGAGTTACATCGACAAGAAAACGACGCCCCTCTATTTCTATCCCGCAGGCGGCAACGGACCGGATGAAGCGGCCGGCTGGGCGGCGAAAGACGGCGTGAAATGGATGGTATAAACTGAAGCCGATGTCTGAAAAAAGTCCGTCGACGGTCGGTGAGCACGTTGCACAAGGCGTGATCACCGCATGCGAGTGGGCACAAAAGACGCTCGAACTGATCGGACAGACGGGATACGCCTGCAGTCAGTTATACTGGCACCTGTTCCTCCCCAAAGATGACAATCACTACCGCTGGCTCCCCAAAATTCCTCAACGCCGGAAGTCCCGATGAATTCATCCGACTCGGGACGGATCTGATGGCCGAAGAAATCCGAAGTGCCGTCGACAAACGGAAATTTTGCATCCTCGGCCTCTCCGGTGGCTCAACGCCGAAGCCAATCTACGAAGCGCTCGGTAAAGAGAACATCGACTGGTCGAACGTCTGGATCTTTCTCGTCGATGACAGATACATCCGTGCCGATGACCCGAGCAGCAATCAGTTCCTGCTCCGCTCCACGCTCCTGAAGAACGCACCGATACCGGAGTCGCAGATTATTTTTCCGGATACGACGCTATCACTGGAGAAATGCATCGATCTCTATGATCGACAGATCACAGACTTGATGAAAAAGGGCTCACCCGATCTCATCACATTGGGCCTGGGAGATGATGGACATATTGCTTCGCTGTTTCCACTATTGAGTGACGACGCCTTCGGACCCGCATCAGTCATTCACACAACGACAGAAAAATTTGCCGTAAAGGATCGTATTAGCGTGACAATTCCTGTTTTAAAAAAAGCACGGCAGGCGGTTTTCTTTTTAAAAGGGATTGAGAAGAAGAAGGTGTGGGAAGACATGGAAAAAAGCAGGGAGAGTGAAAAGAGGTGGCCTGCGAAGAGCGTGATGTCAGGAACGCCAGTTGTTTTGGTTGCCCAGTGGTAATCCATACTGATAGCCTCTGGCTATGCCAATAGAAGTAATTCCGTCTGATTTTCAGATTCAGGAAGCAAGCCTGTTACATTTCCTGGCACGGGTACCCCCGGAACAACGGATAAATGAATGGGAGCAAATAAAAGATCGGGTGAAGGAGGGCGGTTTTGCACATAAAGTTGCGATGCTTCTCATTCATAAACAGAAAGATCCTCTGACAATTGTGCAGGAGTATGGTGCGTCGTTACTGAAAAGTTGTGGCCTTCAGAAAGAGGCGGATGAGATTACTGGAGTGGAAAAAACAGCCTTGAATGACCCTGTCGAGGCAATCAAATCAATCAGAATCTGAATTCTAAGATGATTTTTTATCTGAGATTTTTATTTACCAGACATCATTTTCTGATACAATATCTCCGGCGAGGAAAGAAGCTGGGCTCGTACGAGTACCCGCCTCTTTGTTTAGCTTTAGCTGGAAAAAATTGATGATGGTTTTGGAGCAGTGATAATTTCTCGTGACTTCGTTACTTCGTGTCTTCGTCCAACCGTGGTGTCTTTAAATGTGCGCGGAATACGACGATCCTGAGCTTGTAGGTGATGAATCAGCTTGGCAATCATGCTGCAAATTTTTTTAGCCTGATCGGCCAATTGATTGAATTCTCCTTGAATAATGTATTTTTCATCCAATGCATCATAAAGATGGGATCTCACTTCTGCCGACGATCGCTTTGCATACCCCAGGAATTGGATGAATGCGGGAATCGTCATCGCATCACAACCTTCCGCGATGTTATGAGATATAGAACGCGCGGCCCTCGTTATTTGATCAATGAAGACAGCATCATTCCGAACAAGAGGTCTTTTGCATATCTCCCGGATTTTCCGGTTTAACCTCCGACTTTCCTGCCAGACCTCCATGTCTTCAAAAGTTCTGAATAATGTCATACAAAGTTGGACGAAGTAACGAAGTAACGAGCGTGTTCGAGCACGTTTGATCAAGGCCACGGCACACTCCTCGGCGGCAAATCCCAACTCAACTCTTTAAAATGATTCGTCACCCGCCCTTCCTGCACAC